>JAZDFP010000166.1:0-5357 GCA_043807745.1 Planctomycetota bacterium | reverse complement strand
AACATTGGTTCCGTCACAGCGAATGTCCCTGTTTCTGCTAACCTGACCGGGTTATCAGCAAACACGACGTATAACTTCCAAATTATGGCAAATAGAGGTGCCACCACATACAATGGAGCAAATAAGACTTTTACTACCGCAGCACCACCGCCAACTTGCATCACTGTTGCGGCGAGTGATATCAGTTATAATTCAGCCACCTTAAACGGCACGGTTAATCCTAACGGATTTGCTACAACTGCCTATTTCAATTATGGTCTGACTACTTCTTACACTGTTACCACAACCGAAAAGACAATGGGCAGCGGGACAAGTAATGTTGCGATTAATGAAGATATAAGCGTATCAGCAAGTTCACCATATAATTTTAGGGTTGTCGGGACTAATGCTAATGGAACAACCTATGGGACTAACCTAACATTTGATAGCGGTGCTACTCCCGGTTCAGCGCCAACCTGCACTACTGACCTTGCTACCAATGTTACTTATGATTCAGCTACATTAAACGGCAAGGTTAATCCTAATCAGGTTGACACAAATGCCTTTTTCAATTATGGTTTGACTACATCGTACACTATAACCACAACCGCACAGTCCATAGGCATCGGCATTATCAGTATTGCGGTTGCAGAAACAGTCAATGGTCTTACTCCAAATACTCCCTATTACTTCAGGGTTGGCGGGACCAGTACCGCCGGAACAAGATATGGAGGAAATCTAACATTTAATACCGGCCTACCACCGCCGACCTGCACCACCAATAATGCTGATAATATCACACCTGATTCAGCTACATTAAAAGGCGCGGTTAATCCTAATGGGCTCTATACGACTTACTATTTCAATTATGATTTAACTACTTCTTATACAGTAACAACCACTGCACAGCCCATAGGTAACGGGACAAGCGATGTTACGGTTAATGAAAATATAAACGGATTATCAGCAACTACAACGTATAACTTCAGGGTTGTGGGAAACAATTCTGCTGGAACAACCTATGGGGATAATCTAACATTTGACACTCTTACTCCTGTTGGTGTGCTACCGACCTGCACTACTACTGCGGCGAGTAGTATCACTCTTAATTCAGCCAGATTAAACGGCACGGTTAATCCTAATGGGTTTACTACTACTGCCTATTTTAATTATGGCTTGACTATCACGGACACTAATACAACTACACAAGAAATCGGCAGCGGAACAGGTAATGTTGCGGTTTCAGCTACAGTGAGCAGTCTTAGTTCAAGTACTTTGTATTATTTCAGGGTTGTAGGACAAAATTCTGCTGGAACAGTCTTGGGGGGTAATCTGACATTTACTACCCTATCGTCCGGTTCGGCGCCAACTTGCATTACTCTTGCGGCGAGTAATATTGATATCACTAATACTTCAGCTACATTAAACGGCACGGTTAATCCTAACGGACTTACTACTACTGCCTATTTCCAATGGGAATGGGGCAGAACAACTACGCCAGATGGGAATACCACACCCGAACAGCCAATCGGCAGCGGGACGAGTGATGTTCCGGTTTCGGCTAACATAGTATTTCCAGGGGAAGGAATATATAGCTTCAGGGTTGCAGGAAACAATACTGCTGGAACAGCATATGGAAGTAATCGGATAGTTGCTTTCCTTATCCCCATTGAAGAACCCATTGAAGGTCCCTTCGATTAATGATAATAACCTGAGATTGTCCCGATATACTACCATCGGTAAATCTTACCCTGAACCACCCACTGGGGGGCACTGAACGTAGCGAAGTGACTCAGGGTAAACTGCGTGAAAGGTCTTCCCAACAGAATTCGTCGGGATTCAACGGTCTCATATTAGATTCTAACCGGGTTATTCCTTGGAATCATCTTTTGAGTCTTCCTGTTTCTGCTGTTTCCACTTTTCAATGAATTGTTGCATCTCCAATGTCTTGGGATGATTTGGAGCAACCTTGAGAAAATTCTGTGCGTAAAAAATAGCCCTGTCAAGTTCACCCTCCCGTTCATAGACAAAACTAATTTGGTAGTATGCATCCGCATAATTGGGTTCAAGTTCTATCGTCTTATCAAAATCCATAATAGCCTCGTCATATTGATTTAACTGGGTATAGGCAAGTGCGCGGTTGTAGTAGATTGAAGCGTTATCAGGCTTGAGCTCTATTGCCTTAGTAAAATCACTAATCGCCTGCTTAAATTCGCCTTTCTGGAAATATGCATTACCACGGTTATTATAGGCTGCTACATTATCAGGTTCGAGTTCTATCAGTATGGTAAAATCTTTAATTGCCTCATTGAAGTTACCGCTCTGGAAATATGCATTACCGCGGTTGTTATAAGCCGACGCATTATCAGGTTTAATTTCTATCGCCCTGGTGAAATTCAAAATAGCCCTATCATATTCTCCTTTCTGAAAATAGATACTGCCCCGGTTGTAATAGGCAGTGGCATTACCGGGTTTAAGTTCTATTGCCCTGTTAATTTCCTTGATAGCATTATCAAATTCGCCTCTTTGTGAATATACAGACCCGAGGTTAAGATAGGATTCTATATAATCAGGTCTAAGGTCTATTGCCTTGTTAAAATAGTCAATTGATTTATCATAATCCTTTTGATAATATGAGATAGTTCCCTTGGCAAAGTATCCGATATGGCTGTTGAGGTCGTATTGTAAGACCTTCTCGAAGTCAGGGATGGCTTCTTCGGGTTTATTCCATTGATAAGCAGTTATCATCGCCCGTCCGTAATAGGAATATGCAAGGGTCGGTGTTTTTTCTATTGCCTTGCTAAAACACTCAAACGCCTTATTATAATCCATCTTATCTTTATATGCATACCCCATCACTTGATATGCATCTCCATAATCAGGGTCAATCTTGAGCGCTTGTTCTGCTACTTTTATCTTATCATCAGGTGTAGGATTACCCACATTAATCTTATTCAGTAATACCTTTGCATTCTCATGTCTCTCTTTAGCTTTTTGTATCTTGTCTGCTTCAACTATTACGAGGGCTTTCTCAATCTGCATCTTATCGTTTCTTTCCTTAATCACAGATTGGCTTTTTCTCAGTAATGACTTTATCTCTTCATCTTTAGGTGAAAGAACCAGTATCTTATGACATAGTTCCATCGTCTCTTCAAATCTATTCTGTCCAAACTCATTATAAGCCTGTTTACGGTATTCTGATACCTTGTCTTTCTGTGCAAGGCGATTCATTACGAGTATAAAAATAAGCACGATATTGAGAATGATACTAACCGTTAATAATATTTTAGCCATAAATAATCTCCTTGAACAAAAGATAAAAGATTAGAGACAAGAGATGAAAGTTGGTTGTCTTTCATCTTTTTCCTATCATCTTTCCGTTAATGTGATTTTACTCGCTTTTATTCAGATTGGGTAGTAATTGTCGCATTGCTGTCCGCCGGAACAACATTTGTATCTTTTGGAGTTGCATTTGTATTCGTGTATTGTGCGGTTGTATTAATTATTATAGCGCTTGTATCAGTTGGCGTTATAGTTGTATCTATTATGATTGCCTTGATTGCATCACTGAATTTAATAGTTCCATCTTTCTTGAGTTTAAGAACCCAGGCATCTGAACTACCAGAACCATAAGAACCGGTTTCTCCTGCAACAATATATCCACCATCTTTTGTCTGCTGGACCGAGACTCCCCAATCTCCTGCTGAACCGCCGTATGTCTTCTGCCATTCTATCATCCCATCGCTGTTGAGTTTGAGAAGCCAAGCATCATAACTACCGGCTCCAAAAGATGTAGTGGCTCCAGCCACAATACAACCATTGTCATTTGTTATCTGAATTGAGTTTGCTCCTTCATCTTTTTTACCGCCGTAGCCTTTTTGCCATATTATTGTCCCGTCGCTGTTAAGCTTGATAATCCAGATATCGCCATTGCCTGCGCCAAAAGACGTAGTTATTCCGCTGACAATATAATATCCGTCTTTAGTTTCTTGGATTGTTCTAGCCCATTCTCCTCCTACACCGCCATAGGTCTTCTGCCATATGATTGAACCATCGCTATTAAGTTTCAGAATCCAGAAATCAGCCATTCTTTTACTAATATCAACATCGCTAAAAGAGACGGTCCATCCGGCAACAATATATCCGCCATCAACCGTCTGTATGGCTGAATTTGCAATCTCATCCATCGGTCCGCCGTAGGTTTTCTGCCATGCAATTGAACCATCATTATTAAGTTTCAGAATCCAGAAATCTTTTCCACCCGCGCCAAGGGAAGCAAAACCAGCAACAATATATCCCTCATCGCCCGTCTGCTGGATTGAATATACTGCATCAGCGCCAGTGCCGCCATATGTCTTCTGCCACTCTATTTTTCCATTGCTGTCGAGTTTAAGAATCCAAGCATCTGTATTACCACCATAACAACCGGTGTTTCCTGCAATAATATACCCTCCGTCTTTTGTCTGATGGATAAAATACCCGTAATCTACTGCTCCATCATATGTTTTTTGCCACATTATTTTACCGTCGGGGTTAAGTTTAATAACCCTGAAACTATCAATATTTTTAGTAGAGGAAGCGGTCGCGGCAAATCCTATCATAATATACCCACCATCATTTGTCTGTTCGATTGAACTGACCTTCTCAGGTGATGCGGTACCGTATGTTTTTGCCCAGGATGATGAACCCGCCTGACCGGATGACAAGTCGGGCAGGTTTGTTAAAACTTCACTGCTTTTCTTTTTTAATAGATTGAAACGGTGAAAACTGAAATAACTTATTATGGTTACACCAACTATCAACAATACCACCAATAGTATTTTTATAATTTTCATCTTGAATCCTTTTATTGTTCGTTTGAACCCCAGTGGAATAAACTCCGCGAATTAAAGGCTGTTATCCCGACTTCGGGTTATATAAAAATAACTACTCTTTTAAGGGTTTGCCTTGAGCGTCTTTATCCCAACCACCGGCAAGTATTACGATACCTTCAATAAAACCCCAAAGTGCACCCAATCCACAGGTAATCAATGTTACTACAATTTGAATAATCCCTATTGCAATATACCCAAGATAAAATCTGTGAATACCAAACCCTCCTAAGAGAAGTCCAAATATACCTGCGACTATTCTGGATTTTCCCGTTTCGTCAGGGAGGGTTACTAATTTTACACCGCACTTGAGACAAACTTTGGCATCAGGATTTGTTCCGGCACCGCATTTTTGACAATGGTTCCTTCCGTTCTTCGGCTGGACACCACATCGCAGGCAGATAAATGCCTGCTCAGCAACCTCGTTACCACAATTTCTACAATACATTTTATTCCTTTCGGGCGATAAAATTTATCTGCCTTTACAGATGTTAATATATAATAAAT
>JAZDFP010000165.1:0-2663 GCA_043807745.1 Planctomycetota bacterium | reverse complement strand
AGCAAGTCGTGCCACTGTTTCAGGGGTAATAGAAACACCGGTGCGTCCGGGGACATTATAAACGATTATCGGGAATTTGACTTTGTTACTTACTGCACGATAATGTAGATATAATCCTTCCTGAGTTGGTTTGTTATAATAGGGAGTAACTACCAATGCCGAATCCATCCCGGTTGATTCAGCCATCCGGGTCAATTTTATTGTCTTAATCGTATCATTAGTTCCAGTCCCTGCAATTAGAATAGTCCGTTTACGGCAGTGTTTGATACTGATTTTAAATATTTTCTCTTTCTCAGTATCGGTTAATGTAGTTCCCTCGCCGGTTGTTCCGCATAAGACAAGACCGCTCACGTCATTCTCTATCTGGAAATCAATCAACTCCAGAAGTTTCTTATAATCTACTTGTCCCTTCTTAAATGGTGTTACTAAAGCCGTAATACAACCCCCGAAGGGATTCGGGGGACGAAAGGAATTGTTATTGTTTAGCCGTCCTAAAAACATAGATTTACTTCCTTAAGATAATTTCTTTCATTTCTTTAACCGCGCGTTCTATGCCGATCATAACAGAGCGGGCAATAATACTATGGCCAATATTAAGTTCCTCTATTTCCATAATTTTGGTAATGGGCAGGACATTGATATAATCAAGACCGTGACCGGCAGCAACTGCCAGACGCGTATTCCGTGCGGTTACGGCTGCTTCAGCAAGTTTATGCAAGGCAATTCTTCGTGATTCTGTATCAGATGCATTGGCGTATTTACCGGTATGCAGTTCAACTATCTGAGCACCTATTAATTTGGCAATCTGGAGTTGTTCACGGTCAGGGTCAATGAAAAGTGAAACATTGATATTATTCTTTCTGAATAATTTGATGGCATCTTCGGTTCTTTTACGCTCTTTAGTTAAATCCAATCCGCCTTCGGTAGTAAGTTCTTCTCTGCGTTCCGGAACCAAAGTAACCTGATGCGGTTTGATTGCAAGGGCAATCTTGATTATTTCCTCCGACAAACCCATCTCCAGATTAAGTTTAGTGGTAATTATTTCTTTAAGGATTTTCAGGTCTCTGTCCTGGATATGTCTGCGGTCTTCACGTAGATGAATGACAATACTATCAGCGCCGCCGAGTTCTGCCAGAACCGCAGCTCTAACCGGGTCCGGCTCAAATGTCCGACGGACTTGGCGGATTGTTGCAACATGGTCTATATTTACACCTAATTTCATAACGATTCTTTCTAATATAATATTTTATAATCGTCAAGAAAAATAACAATAGGAAAGTATAAAATTAGCCACCAAGACACTAAGGCACGAAGAATTAAACACGAATAACACGAATGGAGCTAATCCCACGAATAATTCTAATTCGTCTTATTCGCCGTATTCGTCTGATTCGTGTTCTCTTTTAGTGTTTTGGTGCCTTTGTGGCAACGAAGTTTTCTTAACTTTTTACTTGACTTTATGGAATAAGATAGTATAATTTGGTATAATGAAAAGAGGATTCACTCACAGAGGCGCCAGCCAATACCTTTTAGGTGAGGTGGTTAATCCTTTCTTCACCACAAAGGCACAAAGGTCACAAAGAAATAATCCGTGTAATCTGTGGCTATCTATATTCTACATTCTATCAAATATCAACTTCATTCTACAAAACTATAAGAAAGGAGCCAATATGAAAAACCGTGCATATTATGTAATGGCGATATAAATGGCGTGATGCTATGATGAAACAAACAAAAAAATCTGGAAAGTAATTCTATCAAAGAAAGGAGATAAATATGAAGGAATTATGGATAAGGATTATAGCGTGTATGGTGTTAATTACTTTTGTAACAGCCCTTAATTATGTCGGTTGCGGAGGCGGCAGTAGTAGTGGTTCCTCCTTCGCAGGATCGGCAAATTCCGTAACAAGCGAAATGATAGTTGACAACACAATTGTCAATGCAGATATCTCAGCTTCAGCCGCGATTGCCGGCTCTAAATTAGCCTCAGATGGCTCAGTGATAAAATCATTGGTTGCAGGCTCAAATATTACGGTTGCTAATAATAATAATGGTTCATGGACAATTAATGCCTCAGAAGGTGGTAGTCCACCGCCTGATACCTATGTGATATATATTGATAATCTAACGAGCGCCTTAACCTGGACAACGGGCACCCTGAAAAAAGTACCCATTAGTGGTGGAACACCTACTACTATTGATACTTATGTAATGAACTGGGAATTTAATTCAGATAGAACTAAAGTAGTTTATCTGAGTGACACAACAGATTTAGGCTTAGGCACTTTAAAATCCGTGCCAGTGAGTGGAGGAACTCCTACTACTCTTGCTACCAATGTAAGGGATTGGGTAATTAGTCCAGATGGGACCAAAATATTTTGTATTGCTAACTATAATTTTAGCACTTATTATGGAGACCTAATAACAATACCCATTAGCGGTGGAAGTCCTACTACTCTGGTAAGTGGAGGTTATAGCTTGAGAGTAAAACAAGATATTACAAATGACTGGGGCTACTGATTTTCTATATCGGAGTTAATTCTGGGGACGTCATACTGAATTGAAATTGGTTGATGTCCCAGGAATTGAAAGTAATTAAAGGATAAATCTTAAATGGAATATCAAGATAAGCTATCTAGAGCTATAAAAAGAAATATTCATGA
>JAZDFP010000164.1:0-3780 GCA_043807745.1 Planctomycetota bacterium | reverse complement strand
TTTTTGGGCGTTAGGCGACAACAGGGGGACAAAATAAAAAATCTCTGATTTTTTCATTTTCTTTAATTCCTTATCACACCGCAAGTTATAGCAAAGTCCGAAAAATCGTGTTTCCGATTTAGGCGACAACACGGTCGCCTGCACTTTCCTTACGGAAAAATGAAGGTTGATTTACACAAGGCGTAAAATGTGGTTATTTAAGATTTGATTTAACATACCTATCCAGAAACGATTTCAGTCCGTTCCGGTATATCTCTCCTGAGTTAATGAATCCGTTGTTATGGTCGCCCTGGATTTCCAGAAATTGCTTGGGTTCAGATGCCTTTTCATACAGCGCCCTGCCGTATTCAAAGGGAACGGTTTCGTCCGTCGGGCTGTGGATAATGAGTTTGGAACAATTAATCAAGCTAATCTTGTCAATCGTGGCGTAATGGTATCTGGATATCAAACACACCGGTAGCCAGGGATAAATCCGTGAGCCGAAGTCAGGCACTGAGGTAAAACTTGATTCTATCACCAATACAGCCGGGTTCTTGCGCAAGGCAATCTCTGCGGCAATGGCGCCACCTAATGAGTGTCCGTAAATGATGCATCCGAAAGGCGGTTTCTTCTGGGTATTTATCAGATAATCCCAACCTGCCTCGGCATCCAGATAGGTGCCATTTTCCGAAGGACTACCACTGCTTTTGCCATATCCGCGGTAGTCAAATATCAGAGTGGACAGATTCATTTTGTTAAACAGGGAAATCCGGTTCAACCAAGTGGAGATATTTCCGGCATTCCCGTGGCAGAACAGAACTGTACCACGCTCTGGCGTAGCCGGGATATACCAGCCGGTTATACGAACGTTGTCCGTGGTTGTAAAGACGGTTTCAATATACGAAAGCCCGATGTTATTAGGATTATCTGTTATATCTCTGTTTGGGTAATAGAGCATCTTATCCTGACCGAGATATACAATGACAAGGATACCAAGATAAACCGCAATAAGTATGACAAATATCCTTAGTAATAACTTACTGATTTTTCCCATATCAGAAAACTTTCACCATCATAAGCGGATACAATTATTCTACTGGTGTTTTTAGCAAATACTCCTAATTCTTTTAGAGTTACTTCTCTTTTATTAAATGGTGGTGTTTCTAACTTCTCAGTGCTGGTCAATATCCCTAAAAATCCTATCCATGCATCGCTGCTATTCATCATCACTGTTTTTATTTTATCTTCTTCTGCATTTGCAGATGTTATGCACCAATAAATATTATTCTGGAAAGTAAAGAAATCAGTTTTTTCTTCTTGCATACCTTTATCATCTACATTGGCCATAGCATCAATAAATATGCAAATATTTTGATTATTACCTCTGAGATATTCCTTGATAATAGAATATAGGCAATTAAAATTATTAGGTGTGGGTACCATTACTCCTCCTCCTATGAGAGTTATGTTGGCACGGTCTTTGTCAGACAACGGAATCACTCCGCCATTTTCAAATTCATTAATTTGCTTAAGCGAGATATTAGGCGGTAACATAGTATAGATAGTGCCTTGTTTTAAATTAACTAACTCCAAAACCAGTCGGGCTAAAATCTTCCCCTCAAATTTTACCGGACTATCTTTGGCATTTCCGTAGTTTTTAATATTCGCCACATCGTCTAATTTAGTAGTAATATATTTTAATGCCTTTTCATTAAGAATTGTCTTCTTATATGAAGCATCTATTTTATCTTGTTTCGTTTGCCGATAAGAACTCTTCCATTTATGCTTGCAGGAAAAGCAATACATTCGCCTCCTGGGAATAGGCAGGCCAAATAATAATGCAGAAATAACACTTAACCATCCAAAGAAATACTTGTAAGGATAGATATTATAAGAACTGCATTTGGGGCAGGATTCTCCCGTGCCTTTGTATTCTTCTTGCTTTTCCTCTATCACTTCGGGCTTTGTGTTTAGCACCTTTAGCGCCTTGGGAACATCGCTGGATTTAACCTGAATCTTTACGCCGTCCACTGCCGGTGAATATAAAGGATCAAACAAAACAATATTTTCATCCGCCATATATGACTCAATGTCTTCTGATTCAAGTCGCATCTGAACCGCCTGGGCGTCAATTAGATGAATACACTCGGCAACAGTCACCAATGTTTCTTTACTTGCCACAGATAATTTTTCTTTCTGCAACTTAAGTTCTTCTTCAGATCTTGGAGGCGAGGAAATAAAGACAAAGAAAAATATGACGAGCACTACAAGAATCAATATGAATTCAAGCATTATTTTCTCTTGTGTGTCGTGTGACACACACCAACTTTACAGCCCATTCAGTTAACCGGTAATCTGCCGGTATACGTCTGTTACTTTACTGAAATTATTTTCCATTGAATATTTAGAGGCGCAGAGGTAGGCGGCTTTGGACATATTTCCATTAACCAAGTTAATGTTTTAGTTTTCGTAAAATCCTCAGGTCTTCTTTATCCTTAGGTCGTCCTGCGGCCTTTTTCATCTTGATTAAATCATCCAAACTTGCAAAGTATGTAAAAACCTTCCCTATTTTATTCCTGACTTTGTTCCTCCAGATTTCCTCAAAGGTAACACCCTTAACAAAAGGGTGAATATCTGTTTCAACCAGATACTGACGAATCAATACTTTTTTAGTAAGAATATCCTGCATAGATAAATCCGATATATCGTAACCGAATGATTTCAGCGCCTTGATAACAACCCGAGCATTTTGACGGGTGGGTTTAATGAATATATCAATATCCATAGTTGTCCGTGTGTAACCATGCACCGGGAATGCTGTCGCTCCGATTACCACATAGATAACCTTATGAGCGTTTAATGATTTCAAAAGGTTTGATATGTCCATTACTAATCAACATTTGTGCGATTTCGCGTGAACGTTTAATCATCATCCGAAACCGCTGGGCGGTGGTTAATGATAACTGGTAATCTAATTCAAACTCCAATTCTTTTTCGGGATGATGGAATCTGGTCTTTAGAATGGAAGGATGTTTTCTATTGTTCCTTATCATAATAATATTATACCAAATTGAAGTGATAGTGTCAAATATTGCAACCACAGATTAACACAGATAGATACAGATAATTAAATCAGTGTTTATCGTGTTAATCTATGGCTACGAAGTTTTCTTGATTATTTCATCGTAAATTTCTTTCACCGCCTTGAAATTATTTTCTATAGAGTATTTAGAGGCGCATAGATGGGCGGCTTGGGACATATTTCCACGCCAGACCGGGTCAAGCAGGAATACTATCTTTTCTGCGATTGTCTTGGTATCCGAAGGTTCCGGAATTACGAAAGAATCTATTGAGTTGGAGATAATCTCAGATGCCCCGGCTCTCTGAGTGGTGATTACCGGCAGTCCGCTTGCCATTGCCTCTAAACAGACATTGCCAAATGGTTCGTATAGTGTGGGGAATAAAAAGACATCACCGGCTGAATAATAGCGTTCTATATCGGGTTGACTGCCGACAAATAAGACCTGATTCCCAATGCCATATTTCTTTGCAAGTGATTGATATTTTGTAATATTCCCTTTCCCGACCACCAGCAACCTAAGATTAGTGCGTTTGTCTGACGGCACAACAGATAGAGATTCTATGGCATATTGCAAACCTTTACGTTCAAAACCGCTGCCGACGAATAGAAACACAATATCATTATCATTCAGCCCTAATTTCGCCCGCGTTTCAGAACGATATTTTCCCCTGTTGTTGATATTAAACTTCTCCAAATCAACCCCGTTATAAATTACTTTT
>JAZDFP010000163.1:0-2176 GCA_043807745.1 Planctomycetota bacterium | reverse complement strand
GATTTTGATGTGAATAATCCAGGAATTCTGACAGTTTCTTGTCAATATTTGCTCAGAAATCTGCAAGTTTCTCGTCAAAAGTTCGTCAAAATCGTAACGTTTTTTGAAAAATATCCAAAAAATAACGGTAAAATTTACGTAGAATTTAATGGTGACTTGGTTACTCTTAACTGCCCAAGACTAAAAGAGTTATGCGACGAATATACAGAAAAATTATTATCAAAATTATCGGGACAAAATCGCGATAGTGTCGGGAGTTTGTCTCTCACCTCGCGCGCGCGCACGTTAGAAGTAGAAGTAGAAGTAGAAGTAGAAGTAGAAAGAGAAAAAGAAAATACTTTACCCCCTATATCCCCCGTACCGGGGGACATTATTGTAGAACCACCTAAACCTACACAACGCAAAACTTATCATAAACCTAAAGAAATATCACCAGAAGCACAGGAAGTTCTTGATTATTTAAATAAGGTTAGTGGTAAAAATTTTACGGTATGTGGGAATATACAGGCAAGATTAAATGACGGAAGAACAATAGAAGAGTGTAAAAAGGTAATTGATATAAAATGGGCTGATATAGATTTTGATAAAAAATATTTTAACCAAGACACTCTTTTTTGGAAGTCAAAATTTGATAAATATATAAATCAAACACCATTAATAAATAGCAATAAATCAAAAACACCACTTCTTTATTAATTTAACAGGGACTCCCCATGCTCGAAGATTTGACGCCGCCGAATGATCCTGAAATAGAACGCAGTGTTCTTGGTGAAATGGTATTTGATGTAGAGGCGCTTGATATAGCGATTGAGGAATTGTTAGATGATGCATTTTACCGTCCGAACAATTCTATCGTATTCAATGCCATTAAATCCTTGCGTTTAGAAAATAAACCAGCAGACCAATTAAGCATTACAGAGGAACTTCGCAAGTGTGGTAATCTTGAAAAAATTGGTGGCGAACAAACTATAGCGGGTATTTGTAGTGCATGGGTATCTGCGGCAAATATAAAATCACACATAGATATTTTAAACGAGAAGGCCAATAAGCGCAAACTTATCGGACTCACCAACGCAGTACACTCTATGTGTTATGAGGATGGTGGTGACGTAGAAGAGATAGCATCAATACTCTATCTTAAAGCAACTGAGATAATAGACAAGAAGAAAGAAGTTCCATATCGTTCTTTCGCTGAAATTATCAGAGATGCGCATGAGTGGATTATAAGAAAATCAGAGCAATCAGGAACAATGGGTATTTCGACAGGACTTTCACGGCTTGATAAATATACGGACGGTTGGCAAGATGGGAAGTTATATATACTCGCAGGGAAAACAGGGCAAGGGAAAAGTGCTTTAGCTATAAATAGTTTTGTTCTGAATGCGGCAAAACACGGTGTAAATACTGGTGTATTCTCACTTGAAATGGGCGATATTGAAATTGGGGTCAGGTCAATATCAGGCGAAGCAAGAATGGATTTATCTAGCGTTCAATACAACAAACCAAAGGATGAAGATTGGGTAAGAATCAGCGATGCTTGCGCGAGATTATATTCATTGCCGATAGTTATTGACGAAACGCCGGGAATATCTATAGCGCAGATAGGTTCAAAAATTCGCAGAATGCAACGGGATAAGGGTGTAAAACTAGTTATCGTTGATTATCTTCAGCTTATGGGTGGCAAAGAATCAAAGTCGCGGGAACAAGAAGTGGGGAGTATTTCTCGTGGGTTGAAATTACTTGCGAAATCGTTACACATTCCAATTATTGCAATATCTCAGCTTTCTCGTAAAGCAGGCGATGAAAATGAATATATCGAACCACAATTATCATTTTTGCGCGAGAGCGGGAGCCTTGAAATGGATGCTGACATGGTTATTTTTATACATGAGGCATCAGATGAAACAAAGCAAGGATATAATATTAATGGTGACAAAGAAAATATTAGAGAGATTATCATACGCAAGCACCGAGGTGGAAAAACCGGAAAGATATACGCTATATGGAGACCGGAATTTCTTTCGTTTTATGATGTTGAATATTAATCATACAAAGGGGGTGAATGCTCCCCGCCCTTACGGACGGGGCTTCTAAAGTCAAATACTTAGAGACTGCATTCCCAGTCTCAATATATTAAGGGCGGCGTTAATGTCTCTATCAAGAACGAGACCACAGG
>JAZDFP010000162.1:0-11438 GCA_043807745.1 Planctomycetota bacterium | reverse complement strand
AATACAGGATGAAACCTTAAAGGAAATTCAATCAAGAAAGATGGAGAAGTTGTTTGATACAGGTGTTAGATTATTTGCAGCACTGGGAATTATATTCTTAGTTAGCGGGATATTAGTTATAATTAAATCCTGCAAGAATTGACTGTTGGGATACATTTGATGACAGCAAATACAGATTCTGAATATCTTAAAACTAATTCTATAAGGAGGAATGATTATGGCAGATGAGAAGATTGAAAAGAAAGTAGATGAAGAATGGAAGCAAAAAGCAACCGAAGAGAAAAAGCATTTATCTGAAGACGTAAAAGATAAGGAACCTGAAGAATTACCACCACCTGATTTTAATACCTATCTTGCTTCAATGTCTGCTCAAGTCCTTATTTCATTAGGACAAATAGAAAATCCTATTAGTAAAAAGAAAGAAATAGACCTGCCTCAAGGACGTTATATTATTGACCTTTTAACTTTGCTCAAAGAAAAGACTAAGGGGAATCTTACTAAAGAAGAAGAGGATAATTTCCAGAATATTCTTTCCAATCTTCAACTTCTTTATGTGAGAATGAACAAATCGTAGTAATGTATTACCTTGAAGTATAGGGGAATATACCCTACGGGCATAAATAAAATTTAGCCACAAAGACACAAAGAATTAAACACGAATAACACGAATGGAACTAATCCCACGAAGAATTATAATTCGTCTTATTCGCCGTACTCGTCTGATTCGTGTTCTCTTTTAGTGTCTTGGTGTCTTCGTGGCAGAAGTTACGAAGTTTTCTTGTATGAGAGGTTATATAATTTCTTCTGTCATCATTATTTTCTGGGTAGTGATGACCGTTCTTTTTATCCGTAAGGAAGTAATACCTTCTTTGCCGTCATTAGTTCAACCATCTTATGAAGCCTATCTAAAATCTCCGGATTATGATAAAAATATTAAGATGGTTATCTATTTTAGAGGGGAGTCTATCGGATTCTCGCATACTATTATTAATCTTCTGGAAAATAATTACACCAGCATTGACAATACCACTAAGATTAAACTGCCGATGTTTTTTGTTAATCTGTTTGAGTCCGGTGTTAAATCGGGTAAGAGTGGGAATATAAAAGATAGCGGTGCTATAGCAATGGAACTTATAGGAAAATCTATAGTTGATAATAATTATAAACTTAAATCATTTAATTTCTCGGCTAAGAGCCCATTTTTGAATTATACAATATCCGGAGAAGTGAAAAATGACTTCTTGGAGTTTACTACATATGATGGCATAAAACATTTTAACAGTCGTATGCCATATAAATCAACATCAACGGTTTCTGATGGACTTTCACCTTTTATCTCTATGCCGCATTTGGCTGTAGGCAAAGAATGGGTTATTAATTTCGTCAATCCTTTTACTGCATCAATCGAGACTCTACAGGCACGGGTGGAAAATCTTACTAAAATAGACTGGAAAAACAAGACATATGATGTCTATGAGGTAATATTAAGTAATCCTAAAATGCGTAAACAAATAAACTATACTGCTTATATTACTCCTGATGGCAAGATACTTAAACAGGAGATACTTTTCCCCGGCTTATATCTTATTAGAGAATAGTAGGTGAAAAACAAGTAGAAAAGTTAATAAGTAAATATGTTGATAAGAATTCCTTATCAACCTACAAACTTATTAACATATCAACTAAATATGATAGAATTAAAAGAAGTAACAAAATATTACGGGAATAAGTTAGCGGTTGATAAATTAACTCTTCAGATACCTCAGGGTAAATTATTTGCTTTTATTGGGCCTAATGGTGCCGGCAAGACCACAACCGTTAAAATGATTGCCGGACTTTTACAACCAACCTCCGGCGAAATCATCATTGATGGTAAAAATATGCGTCAGGATTCATTGGATATCAAACAGATGATTTCTTACATTCCTGACCAGCCATTCTTATATGAAAAGCTTTCCGGGTTTGAATTCCTCAATTTTGTCGCTCAAATGTATAAAATCACGCCCGATGATTTTAATTCGCAAGTAACCCATTATCTGAACCTTTTCCAAATGAATAATTATATAGACCAGTTAATTGAGGGTTACTCGTTAGGTATGAAACAAAAATTGGTCATAGTAACGGCATTAATCCATAACCCCAGTGTGATTATAGTAGATGAACCTTTAGTAGGGCTCGACCCGGCTAATGTCAAGATAGTCAAGGAAATATTCCGTCAACAGGTTCAAAAAGGCACGATTATCTTTATGTCCACGCATATCCTTTCTATTGCCCAGGAAATAGCGGATATTATCGGCGTTATTCATCAGGGGAAACTCATTGCCCAGGGCACTTTTTCGGAACTACAGCATAATAGTAACATAAATCTTGAAGATATTTTCTTATCATTGTGTAAAGAAAATTTAGCCACAGATTAATCGGTGTAATTGGACTAAATATAAATTAGATTGCTTCGTCGTCCGCTCCTCGCAATGACACTTTCCTTACTGTCATTGCGAGCGTAAGCGAAGCAATCTTTATTAATCTTTGAATTTCTATACAATAAAATACACTGACCCAATCTGTGTAATCTGTGGCTTCATTTCGCTAATATATTATACAAGATGTCAGAACTTCTAATTCTATATAAATTCAGAGTCAGGAGTATTCTTAACCATGCTCTTCAACAATTACGTGAGAACAAACTAAAATTTGTCCTCATCTCCTTTTCGGCAATCGTGCTCTGGTACAGCATTTTTATCTTCTTCTATCGTTCCTTTATCTTTATAAACACCTTTCAGGAAATCGGTGAAATCATAAGAATTTATACACTGGCTCTTTTCTTCTTCGCACTCGGAATGATGTTAATAATCAGCAATGCCATTATTAATTACTCCTCATTTTTCCACTCTTCTGAAACTGATTATCTGGTTTCCCTGCCTCTCTCATCAGGCAATCTCTTCTTCTATAAAATGACCGAATCATTGATGTTTTCATCCTGGGCGTTTTTATTCCTGGCTTCACCGCTTCTGGTGGCATTTGGCATCAATCGTTCTGCTACTTGGTCATATTATTTTTGGATTATTGTATTCCCGGTGGTATTTATTATGTTACCGGCTCTGCTCGGAAGTTTATTCAGTATTATTCTGGCTCGTTTCTTACCGCGTCGCCGCAAAGAAATTATCCTGACTCTTATCGGGGTTGTCATTATACTCATTATTTTTATGTTATCCCAAATGACATCGTTGACAGGCACCCATTTTGAGTTCACCGCAAGTTGGATGAAGACCTTTATGGATAAACTCTCATTCGCACAAAATCCGTTACTGCCGAGTTATTGGGCAACAATGGGATTAGTAAATGCAACCGAAGGCAATTCCGACGCCATCTTCTTCTTTATGCTGCTCCTTTCGCAGGGATTATTTTTAGGGCTGGTTGTATATTGGGCGGCCCGGCTATTCTATTCCAGGGGCTATTCCTTAATCCGTTCAACACACTCTGGTAAAAAATATAGCAGGGTCTCTATTATTGAAAATTTCGTATCATATATTCTTCATATCTTACGACTGCCTCCCCGCCAAAGGCGGGTCTGCATATGGCACAGGGTTGCTTCTTGGTGGCTACATCCGATAAGACTGATTATTATCAAGGACATCAAAACCTTCTTTCGCGACCCGGTCCAGTGGACTCAAATCCTTATATTCTTCGGGCTTTTGGGTGTTTATTTCATTAACATCAAGAATGTTCCTTATATCAATATCAAGGAAGGACTCTGGCAGTATCTGGTCTCTTCGCTGAATCTGCTTGCCACGACCTTAACACTGGCAACATTTACCACCCGTTTTATTTATCCGCAGATAAGTCTGGAAGGCAATCGATTCTGGATAATCGGAATGATGCCCATCAGCCGGAAGGACATATTTTATAGTAAATTTATTATGGCGTTCCTGGGGTCAATTATTATTACTGAACCTTTAATATTTATCTCTTCAGCACAGTTAGAGGTGCCTGCTTCTACGATTCTATATCAACTTTATCTGGTCTTTAATATCTGTCTCGGGTTATCCGCTATTGCTGTAACGTTAGGCGTGCTTTATCCTAATTTCAAGGAAGACAATCCCTCAAAGATAGTCTCAGGATTTGGAGGCACCTTGACTCTTATTGTAAGTTTATTTTATATATTAGGGATTATCATAATCGGCGAATTACCGGCGCATCTTTATTATGTTCTAAACCGTATAGATATGAATATATTCAGGCACGCCCAGATTGTCAGTATTATTATCACATCCTTTATCTCTATCAGCACCACCATTTTATTACTCACTTTGGGCTTAAAATCTATCAGGAAAATTGAGATATGAGATTGTTGACTTTATCAACAATCTCATATTATACTATTTTTATATGGAAAACTACCTTAACCAAAAACGTCGGTTAATAAACCAATCACTAAATAAATATCTTATTCCTTCTTCTACATTTCCTAAAGAGATTCATCAGGCGATGCGTTATAGCGTCCTCAATGGCGGTAAACGATTAAGGGCGATATTATCTCTTATGGTCGGTGAACTTCTGCATACACCCAATAGTAAAATAATACCATTTGCTTGTTCATTAGAGATGATTCATTCTTATTCACTCATCCATGATGATTTGCCGGCAATGGATAATGATGATTTCCGTCGCGGTAAGCCCACCTGTCATAAAGTTTTTGGCGAAGCCATAGCAATCTTGGCTGGTGATGCTCTTTTAACTTACGCCTTTCAGATAATCGCAGACGAGATTCACAACAAATCAATAGTCCCGAAATTGATAAGCGAATTAGCCCAATCAGCCGGGTCACGCGGTATGGTCGGCGGACAGGTTCTGGATATCACACAGGAACGAAAAGCGAAAAGCGTAAAGCGTAAAGCGGCAGGTATGATTTTACGCGAGATGCATCTTCGTAAGACTGCGGCTATGATTATTGTTGCGGCACGCGGAGCAGGCATAATTTCAAATGCTTCACCAAAGGCATTAACATCTATTACTTCTTATGCCAGAAATTTCGGATTGGCTTTTCAGATTATTGATGACATATTAGATGTAAAAGGCTCCTTAAAACAATTAGGTAAGACTCCCGGTAAAGATACCAAGCATAATAAACTAACTTATCCATACTTGAAAGGATTAGATGATTCATACAAAGAGGCAACTCATTTGATACAACTCTCAAAAAAGTCACTGGATATATTCGGCAAAAGAGCAGAAAGGCTCAAAGAATTTGCCGATTACTTACTAACGCGAAAGGCGTGAAGCGAATTTACGCTTAACGATTGACGCTTAACTAATTAAACCGTGTCTGAAAATATTCTTGCGCAAATTAATAGCCCGGCTGAACTCAAGAAATTACCGATAGAGAAACTCCCTCAATTGGCTAATGAAATACGTCATAAAATCATTGAGATAACATTCAAGAATGGGGGACATCTGGGGTCTAATCTTGGCGTTATTGAATTAACCATTGCATTACATTATATATTTAATCTGGAATATGACCGTGTTATTTGGGACGTGAGTCACCAGTGCTATACACATAAAATACTTACAGGCAGGAAGGACCGTTTTTGATTCTATTCGGCTTTATCAGGGCTTGAGCGGATTTACCAATCCTGAAGAAAGCCCGTATGATACTTCTGTGGTCGGTCACGCCGGCACATCAATCTCAACCGCATTAGGCATTGCGGCTGGCGATAGTTTTTCTAATGCAAATCGTCCCGAAATAATTCCCGACATTCGTCGGGACAGGCGGGACGGAGTTTATCCCGCTTCGGCGGGGCCGCCGCTTCGTAAAGTCATTGCTGTTTGCGGCGATGGGGCATTGACTTCCGGAATGAGTCTGGAAGCGCTTAATTATGCTGGTATATTGAAGAAAAACATTATCGTTATTCTCAATGATAATAAGATGTCCATATCTCATACGGTTGGTGCGATGGCAAACTATCTTAATAAACTCAGGATGTCTTATCTCTATCAAGACCTTAAGAAAGATGTTTATAGTTTACTTGAAAATATTCCTGTAGTAGGGCATAAGATGGAAAAAGCATTTGACCACGTGCGTGCCGCGGCGTTAGCCCCGTTGGGTGGAACCCTTTTTGAGGAACTCGGCTGGTCTTATTTCGGTCCCATTGACGGCCATAATATCCGTTTATTGATTGATAATCTTAAAACTATCGCACAACTTAAAGGACCTATTTTATTCCATATAATTACAGAAAAAGGTCACGGCTTACAGGGTGCTATTGACGACCCGTACAAGATGCATGGTATCGGGCCATTAAAGATTGCTGATGGCAAGATATCATCAGACCAGAAACCGCGCGTTAATTATACCGATGCCTTTGCAGAGAATGTCGTAGAATTAGCCGGTAAAGATGATAAGATTGTCGGCATCACTGCGGCAATGCCTGATGGAACCGGCTTGAATAAACTGCTGGAAAAGTTTCCCAATCGTTATTTTGATGTCGGTATCTGCGAACAACAGGCAGTAGGATTAGCCAGTGGTATGGCTAAAGCAGGATTAAAACCAATCGTGGCTATTTATTCCACATTCCTGCAGAGGGCATTTGACCAACTCTTCCACGAAATCGCTTTACAGAAAAGCAGTGTTGTTTTTGCTCTTGACCGTGCCGGATTAGTCGGTGCAGACGGTCCTACGCATCACGGTGTTTATGACATTGCCTATTGCCGGCTCTTCCCTGATTTTATCCTGATGGCGCCGCGTGACGGGGTTGAATTTAAGGAAATGCTCTCCTTTGCTACTAACCAGAAAAAACCTGTCTTTATCCGTTACCCAAGAGCACCTATCCCTGACGGGACTGCTTCTCTGAGGCTCGCCCCGTTAGGGGTACCACAACCAATAATCTCTTGTGCGGAACCGATTAGAGAAGGCAAAGCAGAAATATTGCGGAGAGGCAAAGACGGTGTTTTATTGGCTTATGGCTCAATGGTTTATCCGGCTTATTATGCCGCTGAAGATTTATCCAAAGAAAATATAGAACTTACTGTAGTTAATGCACGGTTTGCCAAACCTGTAGACGAGGAACTTATCAGCAAACTACTCAAAGAAACGCCTTTTATTATCACGTTGGAAGAACATATTATTAATGGCGGATTCGGCTCGGCAGTCCTGGAATTTGCCGGTCATTCAGAAGAAACCCGTCAGTATCTCAATAAGATTATTAATGTCGGAATACCTGACCGATTCATAGAACACGGACCGAGAGAAAAATTATTAGCATTATTAGGTCTTGACATAGAAGGTATTATCAAACTGACACGAAGTGTCATTGCGAACGAAGTGAAGCAATCTCAATAAATTAGTAAAGCACCCATAAATATTGATATTGCTTATTCCGTATCCGTCATAGCCTACTTCGCCGAAGTGCTACGAAGGCTGAATTAAAGACGGGAAATTATTACTGGCAGTGTTACTGCCAGTTATAGTTGGCAGTTCCCACTGGGACTGCTACACTATTGACAAAGGAACAAGAATTAAGATGTCCCCGGAATTAAGGCGAATAATATAACTAAATAAGAAAGGAGAAAAGAATATGAAAAACCGTATGTATTTCGTAATGGCGGTCATGTTGCTTGTGGCGTTTGTAACCACCTTTAATTATGGTGGCTGTGGTAAAGGCGGCGGAATTTCAATATCTGAAACAGAGAATAATACTTCCACCTTGGTCGGGAAAAATTTTCTTAACGCACTAAGTAAAGGTGATATTAAGAACGCCTATCAATTAACCGGAAAAGCTTTTAGATATGTTATATCAGAATCTGATTTTGTCTCTATATTCAATGTCTTCAAAGACGAATCTATCATTAAAGGAGAGAATGTTGACACAAAAGAAACAGAAAAATACTTTGCGGGGATTAAAAGGATATTTAACATTATCTATATTGATGCTGAAGCCCAAATAAATAACAATAGAGCGACTCTTCTGTATGTTCAAAAGACAAATTTATTTGATATTATACCAATAAATCAGATAAATCAGAGGTCGCCAGAGGAACGAGAAAAATTCTATAAGGGATGTATATCTGAGGAGAAAAATAAATTAGCGGAATTTAAGAAGTCAAAAACAATAAATGAGAAAATAATTAAATTATTAGAATCCTCACTGGAAGAAGCCCAACAAAAGAATATTCCTCTAATAACGGATGTGATTTACCTGCAGATTAGACAGGATGGCAAAACAGGGAGATGGGAGGTTTTCCCTAATTTTTACTTAGTACAGCCAAGACAAACATCTCAAGACCTAAATGTAAAAGAAGGTGGCGGAGAAGCGAATTATGATTTTGCATTTCGGTCTAATCTGGAACGTTACGGGAAAGAAATTGACAGTATAAAATATTACCATTTACGGTTCTTTATAACTAACCCTGGTAGTTGTAGCAAATGCAAAGAATTATTTTTTAGCAATTGGAACTTCTGTCCGAAGTGTGGGTTAAAAGTACAATCTTCACGAGAAACGGAACTAGAAGGTGAAGATCCCCACTAATCCGGAGAGAGGAGGGATACTTCCCATCCCTAACGGGAGGCTTCGCTCTCGGCTGTAACGTCTGCCTGCCTCTGGAGGGGGCTATTTTGCTCATATATAGGGTATGGTTTTTAGAAAATGGGGGAATTCGTGGGACGCCCACTGGGTCTAAGGGACTATCCGCCAGACCTGCCTGCAGCAGGCAGGGGCGGATGTAAGAGGCAGTAAGTCGCTTTGCTCCAACTGACTCTTAAGAAAGGAGGTGATTGATACCGTAAAACGGATGACCGGTAAGCCCTAACGGATGATTGGTTAACGTTAACGGATGACTGGTAAACGGTAACGGATGACTGGTAAACGGTAACGGATGACTGGTTAACGGTAACGGATGACTGGTAAACGGTAACGGATGACTGGTAAACGTTAACGGATGACTGGTAAACGTTAACGGATGACTGGTTAACGTTAACGGATGACTGGTTAACGTTAACGGATGACTGGTGCACGGTAACGGATGACTGGTGCACGGTAACGGATGACATGGAAAGCCCTTAAAATGAGTAGAAACCGCTAAAAGGAGGTTATTTATGAGAAAAGCACCTTTTCTCCCCAGAGAGGACCAGGCCAAGGCAGATATGTTGGACAATTTAGCCCTGAAACTGCCCACCTATGCCGCGATATTGGGCGTTACACCGGCTGAGGTGACCTCGGTCTGGGATTACAAAGCCATTTACAAAATCAGCGATGACCAGGTCGGTCAGTTCTCAGAGCCGATTCAGGTGACCGTCACCCGCAAGACCGGGTATTAGGAAAAAACTCACTACAAAGGCAGAGCTACTGCCTCCAGTAGGGACAAAGAACACAAAGAAGATATAATATTTTTCTTCCGATTTTCTTTGTGAATTTTGTGTCTTTGTGGTAAATATTCTTTAATAATGTAATCCCTACGAAACAAAGTTTCTACGGGATAAGACCCAGTAACAACATACAGCCACTTCGTGTCTGTCTGTTTAACTGGCTCTAAAAGGAGATAAAATATGATAAAAAATATAGCAGTATGCAGTTTATTGTATGGAATTTCAAAGTATAGCCACCAAGACACAAAGACACAAAGAATTCTTAGTGTCTTGGTTCCTTCGTGGCAGAAGTTATCCCGTCTTGGCGTGATTAATTTATTAATCGTTGTAATAATCGCATTATTAGGTTGCGGTTCAGGAGCAAAGCCTGAAACAATCAGGATTGGTGTGGCTGGGCCGATGACCGGTAGCCAGTCTAAAATGGGGATTGATGTTTTGAACGGTGCAAAATTAGCCGTAGAACAATGGAATGCCAAAGGAGGGGTTTTAGGTAAAACAATAGAAATAGTAGAACGTGATGACGAGGCAAAAGAACCGGTGGCAAAAACTGTGGCTTATGAACTTATTGATGCAAAGGTAGTTGGAATAATAGGGCATTTCAATAGCGGCTGCACAATCCCGGCTTCAGAGGATTATTACCGTAATAATATCGTTATGATTACTCCCTCTGCAACTAATCCGAAAGTAACGGAGCGCCAAGACCCAAAAACAGGAGAATATTATTGGAATATTTTTAGGGTTTGCGGCAGGGATGATGTTCAAGGCGAACGTGCTGCCCGTTTTGTTCTGGATAAACTTAAAGCCCAAAGAATTGCCGTTATGCACGATAAAACTGCTTATGGTCAGGGGTTGGCTGATTATTTTAAGAAAGCCATAGAAAAATCTGGTAAACCTGAATATGTCGTTTATTATGGAAGTTTTGATAATAAGGAAAGAAATTTCAAACCATATCTCAGTACAGTTCAGGAGAAAAACCCTGAAGTTCTTTTCTTCGGCGGAATATACGACCAGGCAGGGCTTCTTGCTTTGCAGATGCGTGATATTGGAATGAAAGCGATTTTCATCAGCGGTGACGGTGTAATTGACCCTGAATTTCTCAAAACTGCCGGTAAAAGTGCAGAAGGTTCATACTTGACCTTTTCTGAATTATTGCCATTTGCGCCTGACACAAATAAATTCCCCGGTGTTAAGAAATTTATGGAAGAGTATCAGGCACAGTTCGGACAACCGGGTCCTTATTCCATTTATTCTTATGATGCCACCAATATCCTGCTTTCTGGTATTGAAAAGGCTAATAGCACTGAAGGTAGGAAGATTGCTGATACAATCCACGCCAATGAACACGATAGTTGTCTTGGTAAGATAAAATTTGACAATAAAGGCGATATCTTAGGTTCATTTTATGCCATCTGGGTAGTCAAGGATGGTGAGTTTCATTTTGTGGAAAAATAATCACAAATGTTCCAGCACATTATTGACGGTATAACGCAGGGTGCCATTTATATCTTAATTGCCCTTGGCTACACTATGGTGTATGGTATTCTGGGGATGATAAACTTCGCACACGGCGAGGTTTATATGATAGGCGCATATCTCGGCATCATTACATTAGGTGTGCTGACTGCTACCGGTGCAACCCTAATCAGTCTGCCTTTATGTATTCTGGTTGCTTTTCTAATAGCGATGCTTTTTTGTGCCTGTTACGGTTATACCATTGAAAGAACGGCTTACCGTCCTCTGCGTCAGGCTCATATCTTAGCCCCGCTTATCAGCGCTATCGGAATGTCTATCTTCCTGCAAAACTATGTAATGCTTGCCCAGGGTAAAGATAAATTGGATTTCCCGTCTCGTTTCCGTGAGATATTCATCCAGAAAGCAATCAATATATTTGGAGTGAATCTTAATTACCTGGAATTATTTATCATTATAATATCTATGCTGATGATGGTCGGATTGCATATTTTTATCAAATACACCAAGATGGGAAAGGCGATGCGTGCGACTTCACAGGATAAGAAAATGGCTGGTCTGGTCGGAATCAATATTAACTATGTCATTTCGGTAACATTTATTATCG
>JAZDFP010000161.1:0-3360 GCA_043807745.1 Planctomycetota bacterium | reverse complement strand
CTTTTTCTCCAGTTCAGATTTGAATTGTTTAACTGTTTTTTCATAATTATTAGTTATGGTTGCCCCCAATTCCTTTTGTTTGGCAGTAAGTTCTTTCATAATTTTAAGGGCATCAGCAAAACTGTTGATTTTAGGAATAATCATATCGAGATTATTCCCATAAGAATCACAAACAACGACAAAAGGCACATTTTTTACATTATATTTAATGGCAATCTCCAATTCAGGTTCTTTTTCGGTATCATTCGCATCCTCGCTAACGGCTTCGGATTCTTTTTTTGCTTTATTTAATTCGGCTAACTTCTTTAAGCTGTCCTGGGATAGAATGACTTTCACGAAACAAACCTTATCCGCATCTGCGCCATCAAATTTAACCTTCTCATTAAGACGATTAATTTCTATTTCTTCTGTGTCGTCAAAGACTAAAATAAATGGAGTTGTTGTATTATCAATAATATTCTTATATTCGTTCCAATTACTGCTAATTGACGTGATAACACCTGTTGTGGGAAGGTTTGTGTTGCCCTTAGCGCCGCTATTTCCTGTACCGGGACCCGGATTTGTATTTCCTCCTCTAACTCCTCCACCTGAAGGGGCGCCTCCTCCACCTGAGGGACGTCCTCCGCCTCCTCCCGGCGGGCATCAGCCACCTAAAGCAGTGTAGAAATTATCACCGGCTAAAACAAATACTACCGATAACAATACCCCTGCTCCGATGAGTAATTTGGTTTTTAGTTGATTACTCATATCTTACCCTCCTTTTTTATATGTTTTTACTTATTTTAACTTTGTTCTCTTGGATTGTCAATCTTTTTGATTATTTCGGAGGAACCAAAAATTATATCTTACCTACCTTTTCATTCACCGTTATCTTATAAATATCACCTCCTTTCTTAACTTTTAAATAGTATTTGCCACGAAAGACCAGGTGGCTATACCAATCTTCAGAAGTTCTTTTTGGGCAGATGTGTTTTTGCCCATCATCGCTCCTAATTAAATAATTTCATACCTCTCTACGCTGGTTTTAGGATTAAATGCAACCCATTTTACACTTCTTCTGTATTAAATAAATTCTCAACAGGTATGGGACAAGAAAATCCCCGGACATAAACTTTTACTATTTTTTATTTTCCTTCCCCTACCCACGGGGTATCTTGAATGGTTATATTCAATTGTTCTGCTTTATCAATCACAGGACGAACAATAAGTTCCCCCTTGATAAGTTCTCCCTTGACATTATCCGGTATTCGCGTGGAATACGTCCAAAGAATACTCCAGCAGCCCTTTTTAAATCTGTCCTGCCAGAGAATATCGCCTGATTTAGAAATAACCTGAAATGACGGTTCTACTTTGTTAATTAACCAAAAATTACCATTTATATCTGTCATGTAAAAGACAAAATTTATTATCTGGTTGTCTCCCTCATTCTCTACATATCCATATATTGAAGCAGTGGATGGAGGATTGGATTCAAGTTGCCGGGATGAATTGTTTTTTGCAGATATTTGTGTTTGTGGTATCAGTAATTGTTTTAGTATTTCCGGATTGACTGCCCCCATCGCACAGATAATATTTTCATTCAGTCTGACCATAGCACAGTTGGAATCCTTAAATTTAGTTTGATATATCTCATTGGATTTAGTTAAATATGATTGTGCGCTTTTGGGGAAATCGCTCAAGTCTTTTTCTAAAAGAACGAGTATGGATATCGGTGTATCCCCGTAAGAAATTACCATTTGAGTTGCCGAATGCTTTTTAAGCAGAGATATTATTCTACCTCCTTTAAACTGGTAACCTTTATTTCCTATAAGACATTCATATCCTGCAGAGATATTAAAATCATATTGTTCCCCATCATATTGTTCCCCAAGTTGTCTGAATAATTCATCAGGAGAATCCGCCTTAAAGATAGGTTGCACTCCGGGGTTAAGGATTGATTGATGTTCTTTTTCAACCTCAGCCAACAAGTCCGAGGTAGGATTAGGCAATAGAACAAAAAGTATCCCGGAAATAACCATAACAAGAGCGGCGGCGGCAACGGGAACAAGATATCTTAGGACCATAGTCTTACGGGTAATAAATTCGCGGTTTTGTGTTTTAAGCAAGGCAATGCTTCTATTCCAGATGACTTCATCATCCGAAGTTATAATCTCCACCAGTTTTTGTTCCAGCCTGCGCTCCTGTGCAAAAAGGGTCTGACAAGCCGGGCAGTCCCTCAGGTGATTCTCAATAACCTGCTTTTTCTCTGGAGAAATCTCATTATCCAGATAAAGATTAATCTCTTGACGAATTTTATCACAATTACTCATAAATAACCACCCTCTTTCGCATAATGAATCAATTGTTCCCTTAATTTAGCACGGGCACGGGATAGATAAGACATTACACTCCCGATAGGCATCTCCAAAGTATCCGCAATTTCTGCGTAAGATAATTCACCGATAGAGTGTAATAAAAATACCGAACGTTCCTTCTGGTTTAACGTATTTAATGATGCCTTTGCCTCATCGCTTACCTTTTTAAGGAAAGACAAATCATTATTTAATAATTTCTGGTAATCCTCCTCATTCTGTAACAATTCAACAGCAATTGGCTCCATTGCATTGATTAAGGGCCGTTCTGTAACCGTTTCCTTCTCGTACCTCCTATTCATATTAAAAACAGTGAAACTTGCCACCTGAAAAAGCCAGTTCTTAAAATTAGTCCCCTTATTAAACTGACCGAATTTTCGGTATGCCTCAGTTAAAACATTCTGTAAAGCATCCTCCAAATCGTTCTTATTCCATAAAAGATATCTGATATAACCTATTAAGGATTTTCTTAACGGTGTCAGCAATGATACAAACGAATCCATTCGGTCTTTCATATATATAATGTTATAACTACCCTAAAATATTACAAATAAAAGCAATAAAATTGCCTTTTTAACTCTATCGGTTAATGAACTACCACGCAGTCCCGACCGTTAGAAAAAACCACAAACCAGCCTTTACCACCCCGATTCGCCACCCTTTCTGGTAGGCCCGTAACGTCAGCGAGGCGAGCAAGACACTAAGACACAAAGAAAAGAACCCATTGATTTCTTTTAGTGCCTTTGTGTCTTTGTGGTGAATAATTTATTTGGGTTTATGGTTTCAGCACAACCACACTTCCGCCGAAGGCGGATCTGTCCGCCGCAGCGGATCTGCCGAAGGCATGACCTCTGGCACAGGTCTCCTGCGGCGACTCGGAAGCGACCCTTCTGACTCGCCCGTGGCGAGGTAATTAGAAAAGGACTACTACCGAAAATCTACTATCATACAAAGCCGGGGCGAGCAGGGTAACCCTGATTGAACCGAATATATTCAGGGCTATTATCTG
>JAZDFP010000160.1:0-17267 GCA_043807745.1 Planctomycetota bacterium | reverse complement strand
CGAACACGGAGTATCACGCGAGGCTGGTGGCGGTGAATAGCGCCGGGGCCACCTACGGTGGAGACATAAAATTTACCACCCATGAGGTAGCGCCGACGGCTGTGACCAACGAGGCGAGCAATGTCAACGCTCATGCTGCCGTATTGAACGGCATAGCCAATGCGCAGTGCCTAGCGACCACTATCCATTTTGAGGTGGGCAAGACCCTAACTTACGGCACTACTACAGCGGACCAGGATATTGGCGCGGGCAATAGTGATGTACCGGTTACGGCAGCCGTGATCAATCTGGATGCGAACACGGAGTATCACGCGAGGCTGGTGGCGGTGAATAGCGCCGGGGCCACCTACGGTGGAGACATAAAATTTACCACCCATGAGGAGCCTGATACAATACCACCTACTGTATTGTCAGTCAGTCCTTTAGATAATGGAACTAATGTTTCAGTATCCGGCAATATCTCAGTAGAATTCAGCGAAACGATGAATCAATCTACGGCACAAAGTGCCTTTTCCATCGTGCCCCCTGTGGCTGGCGAATTTTCATGGAGTAATAATTATACAATGACCTTTAACCCGACCGACAACCTCTCTTATAACACTCATTATATCGTTACCGTAAGCACTGAGGCAACAGATTTAGCAGGCAACCACATGGCAGTTCAGTATCAATGGAGCTTTACCACCCAGCTGGATACAACACTACATTTCTTCTTAGCCTCGCCGCCTAATGGGAGTGATTGCTTTACGCCACATCCAACATTTAGCTGGACCAACGCAGAGGGCGCTGTAAAATATACACTCTATATCTACGAGAGCGTTCCGCCTCAGGGTACCCCCCTCGTTACCGTCACTGATATCCATGACACAACTTGCGCCCTCACCCAACAAGCCCTGGAGACCGGTAAGCAGTATTCATGGATAGTTGAAGCCAGGGATAGCGAAAATAATATCACGTTGGCTAATGACGGCGTCGCCTGGTCGTTTACCTGCGTTGGTTCAAGCTACACTTTCGGCGACATCGCCACCGCCGCCCCCTGCGAAACGTCCAGAGGCGCCAAGGGCAAGGCAGGCTCCACTATTGACTACTCCTCCGGCAACCTTAATATTGATGTTGACGTTACTCACATCGTTTCTAACACCGCTTTTGAGACCAATATTACATTATATTACAACAGCCTGGACACCTCTCTTGCTAACGGTCCCTTAGGCCCGAACTGGACACATACCTTTAACCAGTCTATCAAGGCAAACCCGGATGGCTCGCTCTCCTACCGATTTCCCAGCGGCAAACAAATTGTTTGCCGGTTCAATAGCCCAACCGGTAAATATATCCCGCTCCCGGAATACGGCGACCACTCGGAGCTTACTATACAAAGCGGCTCGTATATCCTGACCAAGAAGGACAAAACCGTTTACACCTTTAATAGCTCAGGCCAGTTGACACAGATAAGAGACCGCAACAATAATACTATGACGCTAACTTATACGGGCAACAACCTGACCACCATCACACTGCCCGGCGGGCGCACAATCACCCTGTCATATACCAATAATCTGATTTACCAAATTACCGACCCGGCCAGCAACGTGACCACGCTGTCTTATTCATCAGGCCAGCTCCAGACAATCGCTAAGACCGGCGGGTGGCAGTGGTCGTTCAGTTATGTCTCCGGAAACCGTATCAGCTTCGTTACCAAACCCGGCAACATCGTCACCGGCTATGAATATAACACCGATAACCGGCTCAACAAGGTTACAAACACCATTAACGGCATTCCTGTCACCCGGACATTCACCTATAACTCTGATTCCATCGTTGATATCAAAGACCGCGATGGCAACATTAGCCACATCAAGTATGATCTGGCCTTAGACGCCCGCAAGGATGCAACCGATGCCGACGGCAACATTACCCACAACACCTTTGACTCTAACCGCAACCTGACAAAGCAGACCAGCCCGCTGGGCTTTGACACCGCCTATGACTATGATGCCCGGGGCAACGTCACCCGCATCACCGATGTCTTAGGTCACACCACCAATTACCACTACGATGACACCAACAACCCCGATTTTCCGACCCGGATAATTGACGACCACAACGTTACCACAAAAATGATATACGATGCCAACAACGGCAACCTGACTGAACGCACAGAGGCTTTCGGCACAGACGCCGCACAGGTTACTACCTATGAGTATTATCCGTCAGGCGACCAGAACGCCGGTAGGCTAAAGAAGAAGACCCGTGACCCGGGCGTTTACCCGCACCTGAACCTTATTACCAAGTATGAGTATAACACCAACGGTTACCTGTATCGGACTATTATTGACCCAACCGAGTATAATGCAGCGGGTCTGAATATTATCTATCAGACCACCTACGATGCCCTGGGGCAGGTGGATACTTCCTCTTGCCCGCGCAGTCTCCAGCCGTCTTTCCAGTATACCTATGACGACCGGGGCAACCGGCTGACCGTCCGGACCTACATCACTCCCCCGACCAGTTACCTGGCGACCTTTGACTACGACTTGACCGATTACCTGAATCAAAAAACCGAGGATTCGGGTACAGGCGGACTGAATATCATAACGAAGTATGACCACGACGACATAGGCCGCCTTATATCCACCATCGTTGACTACGGAGTCGGAACGAACTATCTTAATATTACGACCTCTACCGAATACGACGGCGAAGGCCGGGTCAAAAAGACCACCGACCCCGAAGGCGCCACCACCGAATATTCCTATTATGGCAACGGCTGGTTGGAATCCGTCAATCGTGAGCTCAAAGACAGCGAGCCCAATAGATATGCCTTGGCCCAGTATTTCTACGATGCTAACGGCAATAGGCGACATGTAATAGATCCTGTAGGTCACAACACATATTACACCTATACCAACAAAGACCAGTTATATACGGTAACCGACCCCGAAAGTAATGTCACGCGATATGATTATAATGAATTAGGTTTGACTAATTGGGTCCAGGATGCCCGCGGCAAGAAGACCTATACATTCTACGATGAACTAAGACGGGTGAAATATGTCCGCACAGCACAGGACAACATCACGACTGCTTACGTCTACGACAAGGCCGGCAGAACTACCCAGGTAATCGGCCCGTGGTATGACACTAACCAGAACGGTATAGTAGATGGCGGCGAATACGCTACCCCAGCCGGATATATGCCGACCCGAACTCCGCCGGTTCGTTACACTACCTATGATAATGCCGACAGGCCAAAAGAAACATGGGTCAATAGTCATTCACACACAATATACGGATACGACAAAGCTGGTAACCATACCTCTGTCACCGACCCGACTGGCGTAATCACGGAACGCCAATATGACCGTTGCGCTGAATTAACCCTTGTCAAGGTTGACCCCACCGGCCTGAACGAGCAGACCTTCTATGAGTATGATGTTTTAGGCAGGCAGATACGGGTAACAGCCGCTTATACCTCGCCACTCGCCACCACGACCCACTTCGAGTATGATAAAGCTGGACGTCTGAAAACCCAATATACCGGCTCATTGCTCTATGCCACGCACTATGAGTATAACAAGAGGGGGCAGCAGACCAAGGTCTATGACGCCGAGGGCTGGGCGGCTAACCCGAAGTATTTTACCGAATACCAATATGACAAAAGCGGACGACTGCTAAAAGTGATTAATGCCGAAAACCACTATACCAGATACGAATATGATAAAGACGGTAACCGAACTGATGTTTATTACGTAAGGAATAGCGCTGAAGTAAATACACATTACACCTATTATGATAACCATCTGTTGCATACCACCACCTACCCTGGCTTTGACGGCACTAACACCACGACACTCATTTATGATGGTAACGGTAATCTGATGAGCAAAACCGACGGCAAGGGCACAATCACCTATACCAATGATTATAACAACCGCTTGACAGGCAAGGCCTATCCTGACAGTTCCACTGTGGCATATACATTGGATGCCGCAGGGAACCTCCTGACAATTCTTGACCCTAACACCAACACAGTAAATACCTTCGATGATTTGAACAGACTCACGAATGTCACGAATAATAAACTAAGCAAGTCAATCGCATACAACTATTACGAGGATGGGACAAGGAAATCGATGGACGGCCCGGAATCTGACAATACCGTGTCTTATGCGTATGATAACGCCAAACGTCTTAAAACAGTAAAACTTAACAACATTGTAACGGGGTCTTATGATTACAGTAAACTTAGTTTGCGTACCAAACTAACAGAAGGAAATGGGGCTTACACTGATTATACCTATGACCCGACCACGAGGTGGCTGACAGGCGTGTATAACAAGAAATCAGGCGGAACAATTATCTCGTCTTTCGTCTACACGCACGACAAGGTGGGCAACCGTAAGACAATGAAACTGACCAGCGGAGATGTGGTCGATTACGACTACGACCAGATATATCAATTGACAGATGAAGCCCGAACCGGCACAAGTCCGTATCAGATACACTGGGGATATGATGAAGTGGGCAACCGCCTGACACAGAATAAGGATGGTGCTATTACCAATTACACCTATAACAATGCCAACCAACTAATCAGTGAAATCAGTGGCGGGATAACCACGACTTATGAATTTGACGCTAATGGCAATCAGGTTAAGAGGACTAAAGGGGCGGAAATATCCACATGGTCATATGATTACGAGAATAGACAAATAAGTTATGAGGATTTACTCAATAAAGGTTCTTACAGTTATGACGCTTATGGTCGCCGTATTAGACACACTTCCGTAATAACTGCTTTCAAGAGTGGCGGGACGCAGAACGCCTCAGAGAAAATTGGTGTGGGCAATGGTAAGGGGCAAGGTAGAGAAAATGGTCAGGGCATACAAAATGCTTTGAGCAATATGATGCGGGAAACAGCCACAACCACCCAGTTTATCTATGATGGCGCCAACATTATTGCTGACTATGACCAGGATAATGTAATACAGGCAAGTTATATAACTCCGTTCTTGGACCAGAATTTAGTAATAAATAAAAACGGAAATACTTATTATTACATGTCTGATGGGTTAGGCAGTATCCGGAACATCATAAACGCAGGGCAGGTGACGAAAAATGAATACGATTACACTGCCTTTGGCGAACCGCTAAGCTGGTCAGAGAAGATAACCAACAGATACACATACACGTCCAGAGAATGGGATGCCGAATCTGGCACGTATTATTACAGGGCACGCCAATATAATCCGTATTCTGGCGGGTTTACAGCTAGAGACCCGATTGAATATGCCGGCGGATTGAATTTATATGGATATGTGGGGAATAACCCGGTAAACCGCACGGACCCATCAGGTTTAGTAGTAGTAGTGGAGGGATCACAGTCAGAACTCTCCTCCTGGAGAATACCTGAATACTATGACTCTCAAACATACAATAAGTATCAGGACGAACCATGTGATATGCATTGCGAGAAGTGCGAAATGACAGGGAGAGTCAAGATTGAAGATAATGGAACGAAAGATAAAGTTATCAGGGTTAAGATTACTGAAGAACCGAAATTTGAGTCATTTTATACTTATGGCAGAGCTACGCCTGGGCAATGCTGCAAGTGGTATATTGGCTGGTGGCACTGCTACAACAGTCCTGGTGCAGGTTTATCGCAAGAAGAGGAATTAGGATCTGGTAGAACTGCACAGTTTACCGTTGACCCTAAGGGGACGGGGGGCACAACAGCCCCACAACCAGTTAATGTTGAAACCCAGAAAGGGTCTTGGTGGTGTTCTTGTGTTAAAGGAAGCTGGAAATGCTACCCGAAACAACCCCCCAGTACCCAGATGATATATGAATGGAAATGGACCGGATCAAAGGGTGATTGGGTAAATAATAAACAGGCATCCTATACTCCGGCAAAGTAAAGACAGCGATTTTGCGGAGTTGCTATTGGTAAGACCCGATGCCATAACGTTGGTCAGTGACAAAAAAAGTGGTATATTGCTATCGTTTGAAAGGTTCAAGATTTTGAAAATATCTGTTGCGCCCCTCCTCTGCCTTACGTTCATCTTGGCCAGTTTGCACCTATACGGTGCGCAAGAAGAAACAAACCCTCTGTTTCTGATAAGGCAGAATAATAGGTACGGGTACATCGACAAGACCGGTAAGATAGTCATCAAGCCCCAATTCCGGTTTGCTTCTGGCTTTTCTGAGGGCCTGGCTTCTGTGGAGTTATGGGATGGTTATCGGGGATATATTGATAAAACAGGGCAGGTTGTCATTAAAATAACAGGGTTGGGCGGTGACTTTTCTGATGGCGTGGCTCAAATCAATACGGCCCTCACATTCGGATGCATAGACAAAACGGGTGGATACGTTATTAAACCTCAATCTGATATGCTGCCCGCCAGTTCGAAGGGCTATAGAGCTGAATTCTCGGAAGGATTGTTAGCTGTTTATATACCCAGCACCGAACTTTACGGTTATATCGATAAAACCGGTCAATTTGTTATCAAGCCGCAATTCCGTGTGGTCCATAATTTTTCTGAGGGGCTGGCTGCGGCATCGTTCAAAGACATGACATACGGTTATATTGACAAAACAGGCCAGGTGGTCATCAAGCCACGGTTCGGGTGGGCCCGTGATTTTTCTGAAGGATTGGCCAGGGTACCTTTCGGAACTCATTCCAGTTATATCGATAAGACGGGGAAGTTTGCTATTGAATCGTGTTTCAACTATGCCAGCCCTTTTTCCGAAGGGCTGGCTGCGGTACAAATCAATGAAAATGATAAGTTTGGTTACATAGATAAGACAGGTACGTTTATAATTGAACCGCAGTTTGAAGACGCCGAATCTTTTTCCGAAGGATTGGCATGGGTTAGGTTTGGTATCAGAAGCGGTTATATTGATAAGAAAGGCCAGACAGTATTCAAGCTACCGTATCCTATTCGAGGTGGTTATTGGCGCAGTGGTTTTCACAATGGTTTAGCCGAAATAGCAGAGTATAGCTGGATTGATAAGTCAGGGAGATTTGTCTGGAAATCGGACGAATTAAGAATGGTAGAATGGAGAGTAAGGGGGGTAGCACTTTTTGTCTTTTTAATATTGGCGCTATTTGTAGGATTATTAATAAAGAAATATAGACGTTCCAAGAAACAGACGGGACCAGTGTAACCCTGTAGATGCGACGGACATGTGAACAGGGATAAAAGCGGATAAAACAGCACAATAATTGACCTGCCGGGGTATATGTTCGCTTTGGCAGTAAGAGACAATACTAAATTAAGGGATAGGTGTCAAGGGGTTTTTATGAGTGGAAGGTTCGTCTTTCGCGAGAACTATGAACCTTTAATGCTTTAGTCTTATTATGTTCAACTTCAGCTGCTTTGGCAGTAAATCAAATAAATCTTACTCTACCCTGGCGAAAACGACTCGCTTACGTTATGGACACAATGCAACAATTGAGTTCGAGTTGGTTAAGTTTTTATAAACTTTATTCTTCTTGACACTTCTCCTTTAACTTAGTATTATTTCGTCAAAGTTGAACAATAAAGATTGTTAAATTGGGGTTGTAATGGAAATGGTTTTTCATACCATTTTCATACCATTTTGGGAACTTTTGGTAGAGTTGAAAATAGTCCACTCAGGAAATATTTTGCAAGTAATTTGTCGTAACATTAGTAATTGTAACAAGTTATAATGAGGCTGAACAGAGGAGATTAGAACAGCAGGAAAACGCTAAAAACGGCGAAATGGTATGGGGAAGTGCTTCATAATCTTAAGGATGAGATTGAAGCTAATAGTCATCCACCAACGACCGTGTCTCTTGATAACGATTTTAATTTTAAATCGACTATCGAATTTGCCAAACTCGACGCCGGAATAATCGACAAATTAAAAAAGTATGGAATTACTACTCAGGATTTCATAAAATATCGGCTTATGTATACGTTTTTACCGCAGCTTCCCTTTTTAGGCGAAACAAATTGTTACAGGGTATTCAATGAAGATATGAGGGGTTTCAAAGAGGTGGGAGTATTTGGGACTATACTTTCTATGGAAGCACGAGCATGGGATTACGAAGAACTATCGTATATTGTAAATCATGAAAAAAGACATGCTGAAGATTGGGAAAAGCTCAAGGATGCGGCTAATCCCGAGTGTAGGCTTTATTGTTATATTTATCAACAGCTTGTAGCGAAAAATGTTAGTGATCCCTTGGGGGTTGCAGATAGGTATATGGACTTCTTAATGGAAGCGAAAAATCTTTTTGAAGGTTTTAAAGATCCCAATGTCTCATATAATTTTTTGAGTCAAGTTAGCACACATCAGCTTTGTACGAAATATCACGAGTGTTTATCAGTCCTTAGATCATTTTCTGATCCAACTACGCGAGTCGCGATAATTAATTTCGTGAAGGGCATACGTGACGGTATTCCACCCGGATGGGAAGTTTTTAAAGACACCAGGCTTGAGGATTTTATCTGCGAGCCGCCAAAAGAGTGAGGTGATTCATGAGAAGAAAATATTTAATAACGTTATTAATTTTTGCTAGCGGTTTTTCCGCGCTGGTGAACTGCCAAGGAACAATGGCTACTCAAGAAATCCGTAAGAAAATCGTAGAAATAAGGAATGGCATTGGAGGTGTAAGTAATAATGTTACTTTGACAACTGTGTCGTATGTGCGTGGAATTTATTGGCGGTTGGATCCTCGCTACAATGTAAGTCGGGATCTCGAAGAGTACGGGGATGAAGCAATTCCTTATATAATTGAACTTCTGCTTGATGAGAAGGCTTCATTCTTGGCCCGGCATGACGCAGCATCACTATTAGTTATGAGGATGAATGAATCTTCTTCTATAGAGGCGAAATCTTGTCGCAAGCGGGCATTAATCCAAGCATATCGCAAATATAAAGGCGACCTTGAAATCGACATAAGGATGGTGATTCTTAATGCTTTTTATAAGATTACAGAGGGCAAAGAAGATATATTTTATGAGGCTTTTGATGATCCTAATTTCGCAGTAAAAGCATTGGCAGGATTAATTCTATGGGAACGCGGCGAGAAGAATAAGAATTTTGTATCAAAGATTTTCAAGGCATTTGAAACTCCTTTGCGCAATGAACAAGAAATGCTCTCGATTACTAATGGGCGTTTAAAATATGACCCAAATAGAGAAGGAGAAGGATTATACGCTCTTCAGCATCTATTAAGGTTCGAAATCGGATGTTTGCCAGAGTCGGCTGAAAATGAGCCGCAAAAATGGTGGGCGGAAAACAACAGGTTTTTCTTTCTATCTAAGGATGGAGGATATTTGAATAGGGGGCGCTTCAAATTGAATGAGACGGCAAAAATGTTAAATCTTTCCGTGAACGAAACGACTGGGAAAATGATAGACCCGAAAGATGGGCACGAGCTCACTGACACAGAGATATATCAGCTTCAGCACCAATACTATCTTGAGCAACAGAAAAACGAAAAAAATAACCGATAATGATACTGTCATTGCTGACCATATCTTTGGCCACCTAAAAATCGTCCGAATCATATTCCTAAGCCGCCAGAGAAATGAGGTTTATATATGAGATTGAAATATTTATTAATGGTATTCATTATCAGCGCACTTACGGGATGTATGTCTCTCGAAGAAGATAAGGACTATAAGGAGATTCGAGAAAAGATAGCGGAGCTAAGAAATGGCCGCGACTCACATGTTTATGATGCAGCTTTTAAACTCTTGAATTATGGGAATAAGGCCATACCATTTTTAACAGAACTTTTACTGGATGAACGGGCAGGATCTTGGGCTCGGCAGCTAGCGGTTAACGTGATAGTTAATATGGAGGCTAAGACTTGCAAAGAAGATTTAATTAAGGCATACCATAAGTATACTGGCGATATGGAAATTAGGACGAGACAGGCTATCATTGAGGCTTTAGGTAAACTGACAGAAGGGAGAGAGGATATATTTTATGAGGCATTCCACGACCCAAGTCTTGAGGTACAGGCAGCGGCTGGATTAACCTTGTGGGAGCGCGGAGAAATAAACAAAAAATTTGTGCAAGACCTCATCGATTCTTTAATTTTGAAAGCTGATTTCGATTGGTACGGATCCGGATTAGCATCTATCACGCGTCTTTTATTTAAGATATGTGATTTTCCAAGTGAAGTTGGTGAAATGTCCCCCAAGGAACTTAATAAATGGTGGTCTGAAAATGAAAAATTCTACTACATATCTGCAGGACGTTTGGAAATGAATTATTATGCTCAAAAGTACGGTATTCCCATAAATGGAAAAACTGGCAGGATGATAGACCCTAAAGATGGACATGATCTTTCCGAATTAGAGGAACTAAAACTAATGAAACAGCTCGATGATGGGAAGTGAAGCCGATTAATAACAGACCGCCCAGTTTCAGAACAGCAGCCGCGGCTACAAGAAGTATAAGGCATCGCTGGATTCTCTCACGGCTGAGGTGGACGGCGAGCTTGCCAAAATGTATCTGGAAATACAGATAACGCAGATAGCCCCGTAATTCACCGCAGAGATGTTCTACCTGAAAGTCAGGGTAGCGGAAGCGTTGCCAAATGCTGATTGCGGAATGCGGGATTTTTACTCTGAACTCCGCATTATTTATTTTCCTCCACCCCCAACTCCTTCAGCGCCGCACGGGCACGGGACGAAAAATGATTGTTTAGCTCTGAGAATCGTTTTATATCCGCTATTGCTTTCGCCGTTATTTTATCCTTGGCGCCTAATTCTACCAGAACCAATGCCGTAAGACCGCGGATGTACTCATCATCATTATCTAAAAGTTTGACTAATTCAGGAACGGCTTGGCTGGCGTTAAGTTTACCCAATGCCTCAACAGCCGACCGGCGAACCGCTGGGTCATTATCCTGTAATAATCTGGTAATGGCCGGGATTGCCTCTTTAGCGTCAAGTAACCACAATGCAGAAACGGTCGACAAGCGAATCTTTGGGTCATTATCCTGTAATAATCTGGTAATCTGTGGGATTGACTCCTTAGCGCGAAGTTGCCCCAATGCAGAAACAGCCGACCGGCGAATCGCTGGGTCATTATCCTGTAATAGTTTGGTAATTTCAGGGATAGCCTCTTTAGCGCCAAGTTGCCATAATGTCCGGATAGCCGACGAACGAACCGCTGGGTCATTATCCTGTAATAGTTTGGTAATTTCAGGGATAGCCTCTTTAGCGCCAATGTCCCGCAATGCATCAACAGCCGACCGGTGAAACTCTGGGTTATTATCCTGTAATAATCTGGTAATCTCCAGGATAGCCTCTTTAGAGCCAAGTTTCCGCAATGCATCAACAGCCGACCGGTGAACCACTGGGTCATTATCCTGTAATAATTTTGTAATCTCCGGAATTGCTTTTTTATCGCCAAGGCCACCCAATGCCCTAACAGCCAACGAGCGAACTGATATGTCATTATCTTGTAATAGTTTGGTAATTTCAGGGATAGCCTCTTTAGCGTTAAGTTTTACCAATGCATAAATAGCCAACGAACGAACATCTGGGTTATTATCCTGTAGTAATCTGGTAATGGCCGGGATAGTCTCCCCTTTATCATTCAGTTCACTAAGGACTTCAATAGCATTTTTTCGCTTATTCTGGTCTTGACTTGCGAGTTGGGTCAGTAATTCTTTTATTCTTTTCTGGCGTGCTTCCTCATCTGAGGTAAGTGTGCTACTACCGCCGGCTACGGGCACAGATGCCTGACCGGTAGGGGAGATGTGTTTTTGAGTCACGGATGGATGTAGCGACGGTGGTTGTTTGGCAGTTATTTCCTGTGCCGGTGTGGCAGGGGGTGGCGATGTTGCCGGGCTTTCATCTGACTTGCCGCAACCCGATATTATAACGAGCCCGATTAATAATAGGATTGTTAACTGCCTCATAGGATAAATATTTACAATGCGGAGAATGTTTGTCAACCTATTTTTAGCCACAGAGGGTAATGAGAAAACAGAGGTGAGGGCGGCTTGTCCCGACGGAATAGTCGGGGTCTAAATGTCACTTGGGGGGAAAGGTTCGTCTTTCGCGAGAACTACGAACCTTTTTAATGAAAAGTTACATTTCTGAAAGAACCTAACAAAATACGTAAGAATCTGCACTCCAAACGAAATATTTATATATCCCATTACATTTTATGGGGTAATGGATGAAAAAAAGGCCCAGAAAACAATAGCTGAACCAAAAATACCCAAGGGGTATTCAAGAAGCCAGTTCCATCTAACAGAGGAACAAATAAAGCAACTCATCAAACACACAGAAAAGTTTAGAGATAAGCTCATTATTAAGATTCTTGCCTATTGCGGCCTCAGGCGTTTTGAGCTTGCCAGTATAAGAATTGAAGATATTAATTTTGAGACCAGGAAAATAACCATCATTGGAAAAAAAAGCATTAAAAGGCTGGCTACTATTTTTTCTGATTCCCTTCTTGAAGACCTAAATCTCTATATACAATATGTTCTGGCTGGCAAAAGGCAGGGGTATCTCTTCCCAGCGGTTTCTAGTTTGAATAAGAGAGGCCATATCTCCAATGTTCAGATTAATCGCATAATAACTCGTGCCGGGCAACGTGCCCACATCTCAAACCCTATTCCAGACCTTAAGAATATCAACCCTCATATTTTAAGGCATTCTTGTGCCCGTATCCTTAAGGATAGAGGGCTAAGTCTTGAGGTAGTTCAAGGAGTGCTGGGACATCTCTCATTCAAAACCACCATGGATTTATATGGCAAGAAAAGCCTTTCAGATATGGACAAAGAACTCAAAGAAAAAGTAGGAGAAATGTTTGATTAGAAGGCATTCTCTTATTAAAGCGAATATTTAATTTTTGAATAAGATGCCTAAAAGCTTAATTTTATATGTGGTTGGTTATATTCTTGATTAAGAGATGGCAAGTTAAATTAAATAACCCTCAAGAGCTCTTCATACTTAGTAATGTGTTGTCATGCTTAAAATTATGCTATTATACTTAGTAATGTGTTGGCATACTCAAAATCATGCTATCATACTTAATAATATGTTATTATACTTAAAAATTCATAATAAATATAAATAATAAATATAAGTTAAAAAAATAAGCATAGGCAAAATTCATCTTTTAGCCATTATACTTCTAAATTAAGCTTGATAAAAGAAAGGGTTCGCTTTTTTCCCTGTGTAAGTATTTCTTCTTTTATTTTACCTTCATTCTTTAATTCGTTGAGATATTTTCTTATGCTTATCCATGAAATTTTTCGCAGAGGTTCACTTCTATATTGCTGATTATAAGCTTTTCTGATTCTCTCAGGATGAGATATTTTCAGGAATGCTATTAGCTGAATTAGTCTTTGTTTTACCGCTTCAATATCTTCAAGGCCTGGCCTTCCGCTACATCCTATTTTCATTCTTGCCACCTCATTTTGCAGCGCAATATCAATTTTTGTATATTCTCTGCCATTTGGGGATTAGAATTGATGAATAGGAGTCCACTGTTAATTGTTTTGAGCAGTCCCAATCTCTCTAGCTTCCTGACCCTATTTCTTATCGCCGTTCTTTTTACATTCCAGCGGCCAATTTGATTCAGCAATGCTTTGAAATAGGTTGTAGTCGGTTCTGGGCAATATAAACACTCAAGAATTTTGATATCCAGAAAATGTAGCGTGTAGATAAGGTCTTCCCATGATTGAGCAGTATAATCCTGTAGTCTTTGTGTTTCGAGCATCAAGTAAGCATATGTTTAGTAATATAAAAAGGTTTCGGCGTAGAAGAGATTAAGAAGAAACTGACCAAGTAGATGCCCGGCGGAAACGGTTTGCTTACGTTGTGGACGCAATGCAACAATTGAGTTCGAATTAGTCAGGGTTTTATAAGCCTTTCGAATCAGCGCCTATATTCCCTTGACAAAATTCACTAATAGGCTTACAATCTTGATATATTCTTTCCTAATATAACTCCAACAAAAGGAGGGCGTCATGCCAAAAAGATTAGTCCTGGGTTTTCTGTTAATTGCCCTTTTAGCCCTTGGCTATGGCGGGCTGTGCAATGTTAGCAAGAATGAAACAACTATTGCCGGCTCGTCCGCTCCGCTCCCCAGCGCGGTATCTAATCTGACCGCCAATCTAAGCGGTATAACCATTACGTTAAACTGGCAGGACAACTCAAATAATGAAGACGGGGTTAAGATAGAACGTTCCACAGACGGGACAAACTTCACCCAGATTGCCATAGCCCAGCCTGATATAACCACTTATGCGGACAGCGGGCTTATTGACGGCGCAACCTATCATCACCGTGTCCGTGCCTATAACTCAAATGGCAACTCTATGTATTCCAACGTTACGCACACTCCGATTCCTTTCCAGGCGCCGACTGATCTTATCGCCGCGGCAAGTTCAGGTTCAACTGTCAATCTTTCCTGGACCGATAATTCAGGCCACGAGGACGGCTTTAAGATAGAGCGCGCAAGCGCGATAACCCCGGTTACTTATTCCGAGATTGCCACAGTTAATTCCAATGTAACCTCATATTCCGATACGGGGCTCGTAGACGGGATGACATATTTCTACCGGGTCAGGGCATATAATTCAATCCTGGGCGATACTGATTACACCGCCGAAAAATCCGTAACAACGCCGCTTAATGCACCATCCGCGCTGAATGTCGCGGTAATATCCGCTTCGCAGATAAACCTTACCTGGACTGATAACTCAAACGGTGAAGCCGGGTTCGGAATCGAACGCAAGACCGGTGCAGGCGGAACCTACAGCCATATAGCTACCATAGGCGCTAATGTCACCGCATATTCCGATACTGGCCTGATAGACGGCGCGACCTATTATTACCGGGTTATGGCGTACCATGATTCCGCCTATTCCAACGAGGCGTCAACCGCTATTTTACTAAATGCTCCGACAAATCTGGTTACCAATATTCCATCGCCATTACAGATTAACCTCACCTGGTTTGATAACTCCTTAAATGAAGATGGATTCAGGATAGAGCGCAGTCTAGACGGGGTAACCTTTACCCAGCTTGCCTTGGTCGGTTCAAACATAGCCGCATATTCAGATACGAGCGTAGTTGGTGAGACGACATATTACTACCGGGTCCGGGCGTATAACGCCGTCGGCGATTCGGCATATTCAAACGAGTCTTACCTGACCACCGCGCCTAATGCGCCATCGTCATTAAACGCAACAGCTATTTCGGCTACCGCCATAACACTGACTTGGACGGATAATTCCAATGCCGAAACCGGTTTCAAGATAGAACGCAAAACCGGCTCCGGCGGGACCTATGCCCAAATTACAGTGGTCGGCGTAAATGGTGTGACCTATACTGATAACACCTTAATAGGCGAAACGACTTATTATTACCGTATCTTGGCGTATAACACCAACGGCAACAGCGACTATTCAAGCGAGGCGTTTACAACCACCATACTCAACGCGCCGTCAATCCTGACCGCAACGGCAGTCTCATCATCTCAGATTAACCTTACCTGGCAGGATAATTCAAATGTTGAGAGCGGGTTCAAGATAGAGCGCAGTCTGGACGGGGTAACCTTTACCCAGATTACTACGGTTGGAGCAAATAATATTTCTTATCCGAATACCGGTTTGGCAGAGAACACCACTTATTACTATCGCATAAAGTCTTATAACGGGAATGGCGATAGCAATTACTCCGATGTAGTTTCTGCGCTGACGCCGCTAAATGCTCCTTCATCTCTAAATGCAACGGTTCTTTCTGCTACTGCCATAACACTGGCCTGGACAGATAATTCCAATGCCGAAACCGGGTTTAAGATAGAACGCAAAATCGGCATAGGTGGAATTTATACTGAGATCACTGCTACAGGTATTGCAAATGCTACATCGTTCACCGATACAGGACTTACTATAAACACCACCTATTATTACCGTATCAGGGCTTATAACTCTGCTGGTGATAGTGCCTATTCCAATGAGGTCTCTGGAAATACTGCCCGGTGGGCACAGGTCGCTTGCGGGCACTATCACACAATCGCAATCAAGACCGATGGCACGCTCTGGGCCTGGGGCGATAATGGTAACGGTCAATTAGGTGATGGCGGTACAACTGCTTATAAAAACACCCCGACCCTTATCTCATCAACCGGCTGGTCAGCCGTTGCGGCCGGTGAGTCTCACACCCTTGCCTTAAAAACCGATGGCTCACTCTGGGCCTGGGGCTATAATGGTAGCGGTCAATTAGGTGATGGGACACAAACTGATAGAAATACCCCGACCCGCATTGGCACGGATACCAACTGGTCAGCCATTGCGGCTGGTAACTTTCACACGGTCGCTTTGAAGACAGGTGGAACGCTCTGGACGTGGGGTTATAATCCTTATGGTCAATTAGGCGACGGCACAACTACTAATGTAACTACCGGCCCGAAACTTATCAGCACAACCGGTTGGTCAGCCATTGCCGCTGGAGAGTATTACACCATCGCCCTGAAGACCGATGGCTCACTCTATGCTTGGGGATTTAATAGCTTTGGTTCGTTAGGCGACGGAACAACTACTAATGTAACTACTGGTCCTAAACTTATCAGTGATACCGGTTGGTCAGCCATTGCCGCTGGTTACTTTCACACCATTGGTATAAAAACCGATGGCTCACTCTATGCCTGGGGCTCTAACCAGTATGGTAAATTAGGCGACGGAACAATTATTAATGTAACTACCGGCCCGAAACTTATCAGTGATACTGGTTGGTCAGCCATTGCCGCTGGTTACTATCACACCGGTGCCTTAAAGACCAATGGTTCGCTCTGGGCATGGGGACGGAATGACTTTGGTCAATTAGGGACTTTGGTTAATTATGGTACATACACAGAGAATCCTACTCCCATTCGCATCGGGACAGATACTAACTGGCAATCCATTGACGCTGGGTCGTATCACACCTTAGCCCTAAAAACCGATGGTTCGCTCTGGGCTTGGGGCGCTAACTCGGGTGGCCAATTAGGCTTGGGGGATACAACGGATAGGTGGTCACCGGTTCAGGTGGGGCAATAGTAAACTGAGTGATTAGGTGCTAGGAAATTCGAATGTGTCTCACGAGAACCGTATAAAAACAGTAAAATAGGATTCGTCAGTTTGATATGACGGATTCCGATTGATATGACTACGATAATTCATGGATGTTCCTGTGAAAAAGATTGATCTACATGTCCATACAGTTCCGGGCATCAGTGATAGCGAGTTTGTATTCTGTCTTGATGCGTTCAAG
>JAZDFP010000159.1:0-6361 GCA_043807745.1 Planctomycetota bacterium | reverse complement strand
CCTTCACCTAAATCAAAATGTTTGGTAGGGGTAGCCTCAATAGTTGCTTCTTGGCCAACAGGTAAAGGATAAAGGCGAAGTTCTCCACAGGGCATGGAATCTGATATTATCTTCCCGTCCGGGAAAGTGATTTTATATTCAGGGCATCTTGCGCCAGATTTTGCCTGCCCCATAGGACAAATTGCTGCTCCGAGGTAAACCATACAATCGCGTATGAAAACATCAGTTGCGGCTTTTTCATTGACTGTTGAAAGCACTCCCAGATGCGGCATCATAAAAATACTATCTACTGCAAGATGGGTTACTCCAACCGGTTGATAGGAATCTATCATCATTATCATTGATTGCACACGACGTGGAGCATGAGAAAGTATGCCACCGCTGCCGACAATAAGATGCAGCCGATTCATATTTATAAGGGTTTGCCCGGTGCTGCTCTGTTCAAAAGCATCAGAGATAGAACGTTCCTGCTGAATCCCCTTTAAACCTACGGCTAATTGTTTATGGTGTTCAAAGGCAAGGCGGAGTGCTTCTCTGGCAATTGCTTGTTCTATTTGGAGTTCATCTTTAGTCTGGGGGATAGTTGTCGGTCTGATCATTTTATTTTTTATACGATTACGAATGTCTTCTTCCTGGACATCAAAAGGGACCCAGCGCATAATATTTGGCAAGCCGGTTTCCGCAAGGACATTGGAAATACTGTAACTCATTCCAAGATTAGCACTGACTGTGCGATTAAAAATGCCATCAAATACCGAAAAAGTATCGGTTGTAGCACCGCCTATGTCAACACCGACTACATTTATTCCTTGCTTCTTGGAGATGGCTTCCATAATCAACCCAACCGCTGCCGGTGTGGGCATAATCGGAGCACCAACCCAGGACATTAACTTTTTATAGCCGGGTGCTTGAGCCATTACGTGCTCTAAGAATAAATCGTGTATTTTAGTTCTGGCAGGACCGAGATTTTCGCGTTCCAGAACAGGTCTGATATTATCTGTAATATAAAGGGCAGTTCTTTTACTGAGAATCTGTTCAATATTAGGACGTGCTTCTTTATTACCGGCAAATATGACAGGTAGTTGATATCCGATACCAAATCGTGGTTTGGGGTCTGCTGCGGCAAGATATTCGGCTAATTCAACCACGTGCGTAATTGTGCCGCCATCCGTGCCACCGGATAGAAGCACCATGTCCGGCCTGAGTTGTCTGATACGTTCTATTTTTTCATAGCCGAGTCTGCCGTCATTAGAAGCAAGGACATCCATAACGATAGAACCGGCACCTAAAGCTGCTCTTTGAGCACTTTCAGCAGTCATTGTTTTTACTGCTCCAGCGACCATCATCTGTAATCCACCGCCGGCACTACTGGTAGAAACATATATATCCACACCGACTTTATCATTATTCGGATATATAATTTTTTCGCCATCAAGAATCTTTCTTCCGGAAAGTTCTTCTACTTCTGATATGGCATTTAATACACCTTTTGTCACATCTTCAAAAGGTGCTTCTACAGTGGTCGGCGCTTCGCCACGATAAGTCTGTCGATATTCACCACTGGGAGTCTTTTCTATCAATATGGCTTTGGTGGTGGTGCTTCCGCAGTCAGTGGCTATGATTACTTTTAAGTCTTTAACCATTTTCTTTCTTTTCTATTAATTCTATTAATAAAGGAATACTTTTTCTTTTTTCTAATATTTTGGATAATAAATCAAGTTCTTTCGTAGAAATAACAAAACTTACTATAGGCTGAAAAAAGACCATAACTTGGCTGCCGAGGAAATTCAAAGGTCTAACACTTTCCAGAAACATCACAGCCACTGTATTTAGACGTTTCTTATTTATTAAATCCGCAACCTTATTAAGTAATTTAATTTCTTCTTCGGAGAATGTTTGATGAGTTTCATCCTCTACATTAAAAGCATATTTTAACTTTGACCAGAAATTCGATTTGGTATTAGTAGAAGAGTTCATAATGTTATCATGCCACGTAATTTTTGGTATCGTTCCTGGACTTGTTTATAATTTGTTTGTTTGAGTTTTTCCAACCCGAAATCTTCAATGGTAAAAGAGGCAATGACACTGCCATAAAGAAGGGATTTCTTCAGGTTTTTTATTGAGAAATTATTGGTCTTAGCGAGGAATCCCATCATTCCACCGGCAAAGGAATCGCCTGCGCCAGTAGGGTCGCGGACAACCTCTACCGGATAACCAGGTATCGCGAAGAAATCGTCTTTAGTTATTAGTAGGGCACCGTGTTCGCCTTTCTTGATAATAAGCATTTTAGGTCCCCACTTTAATATTTCTCTTGCGGCAGTAACCGTATGATACATACCTGTTAATAACCTGACTTCATCATTATTTACAATCAAACCGTCAATTTGTTTAATTAAGGTCAATAATGCTTTCTTTTCATTATCAATCCAGTAATTCATTGTATCGCAAAAAACCAATTTAGGATGTTTAATTTGGTCTAATACCTTTTTCTGAAGTTTGGGACTCCCGTTGGCAAGGAAGACATACGAGCAATTACGATAATAAGAAGGGATAGTAGGTTGAAACTTGCCAAAAACACCGAGAGAAACAGAAAGAGTCTCTGCCTGACACATATCACCGACATAACGACCTGACCAGCGAAATGTTTTACCATTCTCAACCTTTAATCCTCTGACATCAATATTACGAGCCTTTAATAATTCCAATTCTTCTTCAAGGGAAAAATCCTGTCCGATAATACCGACTAAAGAAATCGGCGAGAAAAAACTCGCACCATAGGAGAAGTAAATAGCTGAACCGCCTAAAATATTTTCCACCTTTCCATAAGGTGTCTCAATCGTATCAAAAGCAACAGAACCGACGACTATTAAACTCATAAGGATAACGACATGACAAATAATATTTTATTGAATATTTAGTTTGCCTGCTTTGTAACATTCGATTAGAATACGAACGATTTGCGGGTCAAACTGTTTACCACTATTCAAACTAATTTCTTCAATGGCATTCTCTAATTTCATTGCGGAACGATATGGGCGTTCTGTAAGCATCGCATCCAGTGAATCTGTTACGGAAAGAATCATTGCTAAAAACGGAATCTCTTTTCCTGTCAAATAATCCGGATAACCTTTCCCATCATACTGTTCATGGTGAGAGCGAATAATCAAAGCAACACTCTTGTTTATTTCAGAGATAATATTAGCTCCTATTATCGGATGCATTTTGATAAGTTGCATTTCTAATTTTGTCAAAGGTTTTTCCGTTACGAATAATGAATCACTAAATGTTATTTTTCCCAAATCATGTAACAGGGCGGCAAGACGGAGTTTTCGTTTTTGCAAATTACTCAATTTTAATTGTTCAGCGATAACTAAACTATAATTAGCTACCCGTAATGAATGCCCATAAGTGTAACGGTCTCTTCCTTCTAAAAAGTGCATACAGACTTCAGCAAGTTTGGCTAAACTTTCACTATGCCGGCGTGAATAAAGAAAAGATATAACATTAAGTAAAGGACGAATTTGCAATAGTTTAACGTCATCAATCCTATTTTTATTCTTCAGCACAATATCCACAACACCGACAAGGTCTCCTACACAGATTAACGGTATTGCAGCAATAACCGGCTTATTATTAATTATGGGGCCGAGTAATTTTAATTCTTCTCCGTAACGAGAATCTTTCTTGGAATCATCTAATATTAACATGAGTCCGTTTTGATTGACCCATGCAGACATGGTGTCGGTTGAATTCTTGGATAGTTCGCAGTGTTGTAATTTATGATTACCGGCAAGTCCAAAAGTATAGACATCGGGAATTAATTCATCATCTTCAATGACGAAAAAATAACAGCAATCTGCGTTTAGATACGTTAAAATGTTTTCGGTAATATTCAGTAGTGCTTCTTCGAAACTCGTTTTGTCTAATGAAGATATGGCACTAATAACAGATTGTTGGATATCCATAACCATACTTTCTATTAAAACGATATTGTTTGCAGGTAACCTTATAAAAACTTTTTAGGGTAATCACAACATTCAATATAAATTGATGTTGTGGAAGGTCAAGAAAATAAGAAGAGTTTATTCTTCTGTAAATAGTCTTTAGTATTACTTAAGTGAAGTGAGAACAGTCTAATGCGGTATTTAATAAATTCTGAGAACTGATGCACTTGAATATTATTCCCTATATGAAACCGTTGAAAAACCCTCTATGCTTTGTGAAGCGCCCCGCAGGGCGACCCAGTGGGGCGTACACACACGAGTCAACGGTGTCAGTTTTGCCTCGCACTGAGTGCGCTCGGTACGAAGTGAGACCCTTCACGGAGTTTACACTGAGCGAAGCGAATGTGTTCAGAGTGACATCCGAATGGTTCAGGGTGAAATTGTTGACTATCCATCGCTACTCCGTAGCTATGGAATAGTGAAGGATAGCTTTGTCAACAATCTCAATTACAGAATACCATTCTCGCCAATCTTTTTATTATCGAATATATTGTCATTGGGCTGGCAGGGCTTGGAGACCTCCAATAACAGGGCATCGCCGAATCCCGTGAATGAATGGTTTAGTTCATGTGGCATAACGAGTATTTCACCCTGGGATTTAATTATCTCTTTGGTGCCGACCTTCATTTTTACTTTGCCTTTTAACACAAAGAACGTCTCGTGCTTGAAGTCATGGTGGTGATAAGGGCATGTTTGTCCGTCAAATACGAATAGGAACTTACCGCAATAACCTTCTTTGTCTTCATTTGCAATCCAGAATTCGACAAGCCCTGTTTCATTGAATTTACCTAATCCGAAATCAAGGACTTGCGGTTTGACCGGTGGCATAGTCAGTCCCCATTTTTCAATTACCTTTCTAAAACGGGTCAATGCATTATCTCTTTCCTTGCCCCAGAGTTGGTAATTCTTTCTTTCAAGTTCTGCCATATTCAACTCCTCATCTAATTTTAGCGTTAAGGAAATGTTTGATTGCCTGTGGTGTAGGTAAACTTATTGCAGCACCTACATTGGTGGTTGCTAAGGCACCGGCTGCATTGGCAAATTGCAGGATATTTCTCAAATTAAGATTACTTAAAATCAAATTGGTCTTTTTGGGTGATTGTCTGAATATCTCAGCCAGAACTGCTGCCATGAATCCATCGCCCGCGCCGGTTGTATCGATTGCCTTGACTTTATATCCCTTGACATAACCTGATGTTTTACCGTTGTTGTAATAACAGCCTTTTGCGCCTAACGAGACGATAATCAGTTTGATTCCCTGCTTGAGTAATTTGAGACTGCCTTTGGCAAGATTCTTGGTGCCGGTTATGAATTCCCATTCCTGGTCGCTAATCTTTACGATATCAGCATATTTCAATCCTAACCAAATGCCTTTTTTAGCTGCTTCAGGGGAATCCCAGAGCGAAAGCCGCAGGTTAGGGTCGTATGAAATAAGAAGTCCGTATTTTCGGGCATATTTAATGGCTTTTAAGGTGGCATCACGGCTTGGCTGGTTAATTAAACTGATGGAACCAAAATGGAAAATCCGGGCTTTCTTGAAAAGGTTTTCTTTAATCTCGGTTTGACTAAGCATCATATCAGCGCCCGGATGCCGGTAAAACACGAAATCATTCTGCCCATGGCTGAAACGCGAGACAAAGGCAAGGGTTGTTCGCGCATATTTATCCATGATTACAGAAGATATATTAACATTATAATGTTGCAGCATATTTTTTATGTAGGTGCCAAACGGGTCATCACCGACCTTACCGATGAAGGCAGTTTTTATGTTTTGTTTAGCCAGTCCTACTGCGACATTAGCCGGCGCTCCGCCCAACGCTTTCTTAAATCCCGGACTGTAAGCTAACCGGACATCATTTTTATAGGAAATAAAATCGATTAATGCTTCGCCTAAACTAATTGCTTCTATCATATATTTGGTTCTTCCGACATTTTAGTGGGTTAACTTGTTAATTCCCTGTGCCAGAGACAGATCCGCCTCTGGCTGAAGCGATAATTTTATTTACTCGTTTAAGGTTCTCTTTTGACTTTTCTATTAGAGGAAGGCAATGCGTCTCAATCGTTACGTGATTAAGCAGTTTGTCTTTGATAATTGTGCCAAGTTGTCCCGGCCAATCAATTACACCATCTCCTACGACAACACATTTCTTGCTTGTGTCTTCTAAGATATCTTTGATATGGATGTTGGCAATAAATTTCTTAATTTGATTATATCCTTCTGGGTAAGGTGATTCGCCTGCCGCAAAGGCATTGGCCGGGTCCCAGTTAGATTTTAAATAGGGCGAATTGACTGATTCAAGAATCTTGAGTGTATTGGCGCTTGTATCGCACCAGAATTTGGGCTCGTTTTCGATAAG
>JAZDFP010000158.1:0-2133 GCA_043807745.1 Planctomycetota bacterium | reverse complement strand
AAAGTTGATGAATGAATTTGAATTAGCTCTATCGAGATTAGCAAGGGTGCGCAAGACCGGTAAACATTATCAAGCCACTTGCCCGTGTCACCACGACAAACACCAGAGCCTGTCTGTTTTGGAAGGTGACGGCGGTAAGGCCGTTATGTATTGCCACGCCGGCTGTGAATATATCAATATTATTAAGGCATTGGATTTACATCTTGAGAATGAAAATACAGAACCTAAAATTGTCGCTACTTACGATTACACCGACGCTGATGGCAAATTAATATATCAGGTAGTGCGCTATCAGCCTAAAGCGTTTAGGCAACGACGCCCCGACGGGTTATTAAGGATAATGCAAAACGACTGGATATGGGACTTGAAAGGGATTACACCTACTCTTTACCATCTACCAGAAGTTATAAAAGCTATTCAGGATGAGAGATTAATTTTTATTGTCGAAGGGGAAAAGGATGTTGATAATCTCCGTGCGCTGGGGCAAATAGCGACCACAATATCCGGCGGCGCGAGCAGTAAATGGCCGCCGTCTCTAGTGCCGATATTCTCCGGAGCGCAGGTTTGTGTTATACCTGATAATGATGTCGCTGGACAGAAATACGCCCGATACGTAGCTGATATGCTTTACGGCTGGTGTGAGTCAATTAAACTAATACAGCTTGTTAATTTTATTATAAAAGATTCAAAGGGAAATGAAATTCCACCAGTTATTAAAGATGTCTCGGATTATTTAGAAACACAAACCGTAGCGAACCTGCTAAACATTGTCAATAAATCGCTTAACTACGTCCCCGTGGGAACTGTTACCCGTGATGAATTTGAGTCATATCGCGGGATAAATCAATGGCTCTGGAAATATATAATCAAACTAGAAAATAAGAAACGGAAGCGGTACGCTTAATGATTGATTTTAACAATCTACCGGCAAAAGACAAGATTTATTATCAGGACGATGCGACTGTGATTTATCACGCCGATTGCCGTGATATTCTCCCCTTGATACAGGATAAGAGTATTGACCTGGTGCTGACTGACCCACCGTACGGATTTAATCGTTTCTCAACGGATGATAAGGATTTTATGAAGCTTGTCTCTCAGGTATTTACTAACTTACCGCTCAAACAAGGGGGATGGGCCTTTGTATTCTCAGGGACAGGGGAATTGAAAAATCTCTTTAATGCTATCCCGTTAGACTTTCAAAGATTGCTCTGGGTTTATAAGCCAGCAGATTGTACTTTCCCTTATCGTGGATGGCTTCTGACTTCAGAAGCCATCGCTTTGTTTTCTAATGGGAAGCCGACTGCATTATTTGACCGCAAACCTTATCGGCACGATTGCTATTTACATTATCAGGTAGGCAGAGAGGGCGTGGAAGGACATCCGACAGTAAAACCTCATGCTATTATTGAGGACTTAGTATCTCGTTGTATTCCTGATGGTCTAATCCTAGACCCCTTCCTCGGTAGTGGCACAACTGCCTTCTGTGCCAAGAAACTGGGTAGAAAGTGTATAGGAATAGAGATAGAAGAGAAATATTGCGAAATAGCAGCCAAAAGGTGTAGCCAAACGGTTATGAAACTGGAAGTATAGCTTGAATATAACAACCGAACAGGTCAAGAATTTCCTATTGCAGATTCAGGGCAAAGAAATATCCCTGAATGAGCTGCGTAAAGAGCTTGACATTCCTATCGGTGATAAAGCCTTCAATGGCATTAGAAACATTATGTTTCAATTATCGGAACAGAAGGTCGTCCGTCCTGTTGGTAATCATAACGGCGTTTATAAGGTGGTTAAGCCGGTATTACCTGTTAAAATATTTAGTGTCAAGAGGGAAATCCGGCCACCATTTGAGTTGATATTCCCGAAGAACTTCGAAGGCAAGCAGGAGATGGATTTCAGCGAATTTGTTACAGTCCGTGAGGGGGATTTAATCCTGATTTCAGGGCTGTCGAACTTTGGTAAAACTGCCCTGTGTATGAATTTTTGTGGGGAAAACATAAATAAAAACCCGATTTTAATGGGTAATGAATATACTACACCGGATGAACAGCCGACGCCGCGATTTCTAAATCGTCTTAATTCGATGGATTGGGTAGAGTGGTGTGACCAGGACGGCAATGATAAATTTAC
>JAZDFP010000157.1:0-2767 GCA_043807745.1 Planctomycetota bacterium | reverse complement strand
GGTGATAATAACCGAATTTATGCCGATGACCTCACCGCTTAAAGAAACCAATGGACCGCCGCTGTTACCCGGATTAATCGCCGCATCGGTCTGGATGAATCCGGGATAATCACCGGCTATTTTAGCGTTGCCGACCGAATCGCGTTTGGCGCTGATGATTCCCGAAGTTACGGTCTGTCCCAATCCGAAGGGACTGCCGATAGCCAGAACCATCTCTCCGGTTTCTATTTTATCCGAATCACCCAATAAAGCCGGCTGTAAATTCTTGGCATCTATTTTAACAATGGCAATATCGGTTAAGGAATCGCTGCCGATAACCTTTCCGATTACTTCACGGCCGTCGTCCAGTGTCACCTTGATTTCATCAGCTCCCTGCACCACATGGTTATTGGTTATAATGTATCCCTTGTCATCAATAATTACGCCTGAACCAATCTGTGATGTCTCAAATTTACGGGGCTGGAAAAATCCCCAGAAGAAATCGTCCTCATAGCCCATAAACACTTTTTTAGTGGAAATGCTCACCACTGACGGACGGACTAATTTGACAAGTTTCACGAATTGCTGTGAGTTTTCCTTGAATGCCTTGAGTTCTTTAATGATAGACGTCCGTTCTTCTTCGGATAATGCGGGTGATGCCGATAAATGGCCCGGACTGTAATACTTGGATATAAATATACCCGTTACCACACCGATTAACAAAATAACTGCCGGATAAATATTCTTGGTCATAATTCAACACCTCCTTTTTTCACAGTATAGGAAAGTATACCCTACGGGCATAAATAAAATTTAGCCACTAAGACACTAAGGCACGAAGAAAACAACTCGTTAATTTCTTCTTGGTGTCTTTGTGCCTTTGTGGCAAATTATCATAATTTACTTCGGGTATACCAAAGTTTCTTTTTTACCGTTTCTGACAACGGTTATCTGGACTTTATTATTCTCAATTGCGGTTTTTATCAGCCGTCTGCATTCCCAGATGGTCTTTACCTGCGAATCATTAACCGAAATAATTACATCATCCTGTTTCAATCCCATTTTCTCACCCAAACTATTTACCTCAACGGCAGTTACTAATACGCCATTTTCCACATTAAATTTCTGCCTTTCGGATGCAGTTTTCTTATTGCTACCCTGTGCCTTAGGCAGATCCGCCTCTGGCGGAGAGGAATCGTTCAGATTTTCTATACCAATGCCTAAATTTGCAGGTGCTTCTGGTTGAGCCGGTGGTATTGCCGGTTTATTAGGCGCTAATTCTCCTTCGGGAATATCTTTGTTATGCTGTTTAAGCAAATCCCTGAGTCTTTCAATCTGTTTTCTGAGGTCATCCCAGCGGCGGCCCCACGCATTACCGAAATCCTTCCAGATGTCTTCCATATCGAAATCGGGTATTTCAAAAGATGGAGGCGGATTTTCACCGATGCCGTATTCCTTGGCAATCTCGGGATATTTATTCTTGAATTCGTCAAGAGAGTCCGCCGTATATGTCTTGCCGGTTTGTTTGCCGTCTTTATCGTATTCTGTAGTGGTTACCGTAACCTTACCTGAAGAATCCTGTGATAAAGCGAAACTCTTTGTGCCGGGTGATGCGTTATTGATGGTAATGCTGAATCTATTGGAGAATTGTCTCAGTGTCGGTCCTATCTTTTTAGGCAATGATTCCGGCGATTCGTCTTCCCCTTGTTGTTTTTTCTGCTCGGCTCTGTTAATGGCTTTGATAATAATCTTAGCCCGCCAGGCGACCTCAGGGTCATTATTTTTGGATGCCTCATCAAGAAACGGCAGGGCAGGACTGCCTATCTTCTTCAGTTCCTCCGTTGCTTTATCACGCACTGCGATATCATCAGAACTAAGATTATTAATCAATCTGGTGATTTCTTCCTTAGTAGCGGTTTCCAATGGCACTGGTTGCGGTTTTTGGATACTACTCTTTCCCTCATTAGCGGTAGTGTTGCTTGAGTCCTTATCCGGCGCCGCATACACGGATGCCAAACAAAACAACCCTATAATCACACCCGCAATTATTACTCGTCTCACTTGTGATGTAATCATAAATAATCCTCCTTTTCATATATACGATATATCAAGAAGACTTAGCCACTAAGGTACAAAGACACCAAGAAGAAATTAACTAATTAACTGACTGTTTTCTTAGTGCCTTAGTGTCTTTGTGGCTAAATTTTATTTATGCCCGTAGGGTATACTTCCCTATACCTTAAAAAGATAATTAATAACACTCTTTTAGAAAAAGTCAAGTATTTTTTATCAAGACAGATACCGCAAAGAACACAAACCATTTAGTTTGTAGAGTCTATTAAGTTAGTAGGGTTTATAGAGTCCTATCTTAGCAACTCTACGAACTCTAAAAACTCCATAAACTCTTTAGACTATTACGCCCTGCCCCGTTAGAGACATTTTATTTCTTTGCGTCTTTGTGGTAAAAGAGTTCTATCCGTGTTAATCTGTGGCTACGTTTCGGATTTCTAAAAACCCCGAAAAGTGTCTTATTTATATTACACTCGTTGTCATAACCCCTTTAAAATCGTATCCATTAATTGGCAGGGGGGAGTCCCCCCACCCCCCTCCACCATTTACATTCCCACCCTGCTTCTTAGGAGTGGTATCTGATTGATAAAGAAATGGCATCTGATTAATAAATAGACCTTATCCGTAATGCAAACAGACGCCGTCTCTTGTAGAGTTATTGTTTAGCATGCTCTATAATGGATGGCATCGGATTATTAAAGAAACACTATCGGATTGA
>JAZDFP010000156.1:0-8804 GCA_043807745.1 Planctomycetota bacterium | reverse complement strand
AAGACGATACTAAAAATACAAAGCGTAAAATAATTTATATTTACACGAATCATTCCAGACTCATTCTAGAATTTACGCTTTTAGCATTAGAAATTAAGGGAAGCAAGTGCATACAAACCGTCAAGCTTAAGTATGGAAAGGAATTCAGGAGCATTAGCATTCTTGAAGTTTAGTTTAGTCAGTTTATAGCCAACGCCAAATGGTAAATTCTGAACAAGATTTATTTTGAGTTCAACATACAAATCTGACCATGAAACATTAATACCTGATGTTTTCATACTCATGAAGGTATACGTTAGTTCCAATTGTGCTTTTTCAAGAAATGCTTCTTGGAGACGTAATCCGATAACTGGTATCGGTGCTCCCAAAGTTTTTTCGGCTGTCATAGCGGTATTGCTTGAGGTGATTTTGCCGTCTATATAAAAGTATTTAATGCCCAAAAGTAATCCTAAATCCGGTTCATCAGGTGCTGCAGCACCCGATTGAGTTTCCTGAAGAGAAAGGCTTTCATATAAAACAGACCCTATTGAGATATCTAAAGTGGTTTTTAGACGGTCAGTGACGGGAAATGTTTTACCAGCAAAAGAAATACCCGGGGCAATGGTTTTAATTCCTTCATAACTTGCCGGCATATATGATATAATTAATCTGCTCATTCCTAAGAAATTGAACTTGCCTTCAAATTCTACTACACTGGAAGATTTCATGCCCAGTGTATTTTTCAGTTCTATGGTTGTACCTGTTAAGTTCCCATTATCAACTTTTATCTTACCGTCTATTTTACTATCCCATAATAATCCCTTAATACGGAGACCTGTTTCCGCATTACTTGCTATTGGATAAATTAACCATACAATTATAATGAATACGGACAGCTCTATCATCTTCCTCATAAATTATATGTCTCCTTCTGATAATTAATAATATATTCGGGTCGCCAAAGGCGGACCTCGCCAAAGGCGGGATGTATCAAAACAACCTAATCTTACATACTAAGGTTATTATTTTATTAATTGTCAATAAATTTTAAGATTTCTTATTTTCCTGTGGTTGTGCTGCCGGAGTTTGTTCAGCTTGTTTTTCCTTATTGTCTTTTTTCTTCTGGGCAGATGTTTTTTTATTGATTAATAGTTTCATCTTACGTTGAGTCCGTTTGAGGCTCTTGCGTAACGCTCTGATGTTATCTTGATTTTTATCTTGGAGTTTAGACTTCAAAACCTTTATTTTATTCTGTAAATCTTCAATCTTTGCCATAATCTCTCCTCTCTAATGACTTTATTCGATTATTACTTGACACTTTTATTTTATAATATAAAATGAATTTGTCTATATATTATATTAAGATAATATTAACCGCAACTTTTTTATGATGGTAGTGTTGAATATATTAATCAATAATAACATTAGAAGAGGAGGATAAAATGATAAGAACTATTGCAATCGGAATAACGTTGATTTTCTTGGTTAGCAATATAAATTTATTAGATGCAAGAGTAGGAGGAGGGGGGGGAGTGGGAGGAGGAGGAGGAAGGGTGTCACCTGGCAGACCGACAAATCCAAACCCGGGTAAGGTGGGGGGTGGGATGCCGGCAGATGCACCCGATGAACTCAAAATTAATTGGCAGGCAGAAGATATTACGTCTACTATTAATATAGCCTCTTCCGTAAAAAAAGTTATATTCATATATTTTTATTTTGACCCTACTAAAGAACAATTCCCGGTTAATTATGATGTTAAATTACAGAAATATTCTCAGGAACGATATGTCTTTGCTAAAATATGGGTTTCGACTAATAAAGACAAGAGGGGTAAAACATATATTGTAGACCCTGTAATTGCGTCATTTTTTGATAAATATAAACTACAATTATCGGCTATTGCGGTAGCATTAGATCCTTATGGGAACTTACTGGATAAATTATCACCTCCTATGAGAACTAATGCAATAATATCCTTCTTAGATACCGCAGCGATGAAATTTATTGAGATTCAGGCTGATTTAGATAGACGTTATGAAAAGGCCGAGAAATTATTGAAAGATGCGGGAAATGCTTCCGGAAAAGATAAAGAAGATAAAAGAACAAAAGCAATTTCAGAGGCTATAAAAACACTTCAAGGAATAATTAAAACTCCATACCAAGGAAACGAGACGATAAGGAAATCTTCTGATAAATTAGATAGCGTCAATGAAAAAGGCAGAGACGAATATTCGGGATTATTGAAAGATTATGCCTCTCTTGAAAAAGAATTGCAGGACTCTGGAAACGTTGTTCCGGAATTAGAAAAAGTGATAAATATATATAAGGGATTACCGGTAGAGCAAGAAATACGGGATGCCATTAAAGATGTTAAAGAGGGAAAGGTTCCGGAACGGATATTAAAAGAAATTGAACAGGAAAAACAAAAGCAGGAAAGCGAGCCTGGAAAATAACCTGACCGTTAGAAGTCATGTTGAATTTTCCTTGGGATTTAAAAAGCAGTTGGATCTTATATCAATTACTTTTTGTCTTTTTCCTGCAATACCGCATGTGCCGCAGCGAGGCGTGCCAACGGCACCCTAAATGGCGAGGCACTGACATAATCAAGACCTGCAAAGTGGCAGAATATTACTGATTCAGGGTCACCACCATGTTCACCGCAGATACCAACCTTTAAATTAGGGCTTGTTTTCCTACCTTTTTCTGTTCCCATCTTGATTAATTGTCCCACACCATTCTGGTCTATAGTAACAAAGGGGTCTTGTGGCAGGATTTTATTATCCACGTAATAATGTAAAAATTTACCCGCATCATCACGGGAGAAACCAAAGGTCATCTGAGTGAGGTCATTGGTGCCGAAAGAGAAGAATTGTGCCTCGGCCGCAATTTCATCTGCAGTAACAGCCGCCCGGGGGATTTCTATCATTGTTCCGACTAAATATTTTATCTTGATACCGGTTTGTTGGGTAACTTCGGCTGCGACTTTATGGACAATTTTTGCCTGGTCTCTGAATTCATTGATATGTCCCACCAGTGGTATCATCACCTCAGGGACAACAGTCTTACCTGATTTGGCGATATCGGCCGCTGCCTCAAAAATCGCCCTTACCTGCATTTCTGTAATCTCAGGATAAACTATTCCCAGACGGCAACCGCGGTGTCCCATCATCGGATTAAACTCGTGTAATTCGTTGACCCGCACCAGAACTTTTTCTTTCTGCTTAATCTCATCCATTGATTTGCCTTGGATTTTCATCGTGGCAATTTCCACCATCAATTCTTCCCGCTTGGGCAGGAATTCGTGCAGAGGCGGGTCAAGTGTTCTGATAGTTACCGGATAGCCTTTCATCGTTTCAAATAATCCTTTGAAATCGCTTCGTTGGAGCGGTAATAATTTATCTAATGCCTTTTGGCGTTCATCTTTGGTTGTTGCAAGAATCATCTTCTGCATAATTGGAAGCCGGTCCTCGGCAAAGAACATATGCTCCGTCCGGCATAATCCGATTCCTTCAGCCCCAAACTTCATTGCATATTCTGCATCGCGGGGAATATCCGCATTCGCCCGGACTTTCAACCGGCGAATCTTGTCAGCCCATGATAATAGGGTTGCGAAATATTTATATAATGGCGCTTTTTCAGGAGTTAGTTTACCCTTTATGACTTGCATTACTTCCGATTCCATTGTAGGAACATCGCCCAGCATTACTTCTCCGGTTGCGCCGTCAATAGAAATGAAATCGCCTTCTTTAATCATTAATCCGCCGACAGAAAATAACTTGTTTACTTCATCCACTTTTAAGGCACTGCAACCAACCACGCTGGGTTTACCCATCTGGCGGCCGACCACTGCTGCGTGCGAAGTCATTCCGCCTGTAGCAGTTAATACTCCTTTTGCCTGATACATCCCGTGGATATCGTCAGGAGATGTTTCTCGTCTGACCAGAATTGTGCGTTCGCCTTGCTTCGCTTGTTCTACGACCTTATCAGGGTCAAAGTAAACCTTGCCTGCTGCCGCACCCGGCGAGGCATTCAAACCCTTGGCAATTACCTTGAATTTAATCCGTTCCTTAGGGTCAAACATCGGATGCAGGAGTTGATTTAATTGTAACGGCTCTACCCGACGGACTGCCTCTTCCGGTTTAATCAGTTTTTCTTTTACCATATCAATAGCAATACGCACCGCGGCAAGGCCCGTTCGTTTACCATTCCTTGTCTGGAGCATATATAATTTACCGCGTTCTATGGTGAATTCAAAATCCTGTATATCTTTATAATGACGTTCTAAAAGGGCTGTAATACCTTTAAGTTGCCGGGCGACATCTGGCATCTCAGTAAATAACTCGGAAATCGGCTTGGGGGTTCTGATACCGGCAACCACATCCTCACCCTGGGCATTGGTAAGATATTCACCATAAAACATTTTATCGCCTGTTGCCGGATTACGGGTAAAGCCGACACCTGTTGCGCTGTCATTGCCCATATTGCCAAAAACCATAATCTGAATATTGATTGCGGTGCCGATATTGTGGTCAATTTTGTAAATATTGCGATAATCAATTGCCCGCTGATTATTCCATGATTTAAATACTGCATCACGAGCCATTTCTAACTGGACTATTGGGTCCTGCGGAAATGGTTTGCCTGAATGTTTGTAGATAATTTGCTTGAAACGTTCAATCAGTTCCAAACCGTTGCCGGTTTCCTTGCGTGCGTTGTCAAAGATATCCCTTTTAATTTCTAATACCACATCGCCGAACATCTGTAATAGCCGGCGGTAGCAGTCATATGCAAAAGTTTCGTTGCCGGTTAATTTTATTAAGTCCTTAACTGTTTCATCGTTTAATCCCAAATTAAGAATAGTATCCATCATCCCGGGCATAGAAAATTTAGCGCCTGAACGAACCGAGACAAGCAAGGGATTGGCTGTGTCACCGAATCGTTTCCCCGACACCTTTTCAAGTTTTCTGACATATTGAGTAAATGTAAATTGAAGTTTCGCGGGGAATTTCATCTTATGCTCGTAAAATAACCGGCAGAGTCCGGTAGAAATAGTAAACCCGGGCGGGACCGGAAGCCCCAATTTTGCCATTTCAGCAAGATTAGCGCCTTTGCCGCCTAATATATCCTTCATTTTACCTGAACCCTCGGTATCCCGCCCTGCGGGACCGCCAAAAAAGTAAAAGTATTTCATATGATTATTTTCACTTATCGTTGTTATGGGGGACAGGAAAGAGATTATCCTCGTCTTCCTGGGGCATTCCGATAATACCTGCCAGTGTAAAATCTATACGCCACCCATTATTCTCATAGATGAATATAAATTCCTTCTGGTATTCAGAGTATTTCCAATGTTGCAACAATACCCTTGCTTTTTCTATTGTTTTGGTAGTTTTTCCATCAGAGTCTTTTACGGTCTCATTAAAATATTTAACAGATTTAATATCCCAATTAATCAGCATACTTTTGATAAGCACTCCGAAGATAGTCCATTCAAGCATCATCTTAAAATTACCGTATTCATATCCCGGACGATTACGAGTATTTTTACTCAGACAATAATAAGCGGTTGAATAATCTCCTTTTTCCAAAGCATCTTTTAATACCTTAAGATTCTTTTCAGGCGATTCTCTTTTAATGGGTTTATCATACGGAGGGCAGGAAGCACCGGTCAGAAATAGCCACAACGCCCCTAAAAATATAATCACTTTTAATAGTTTCATAAAGAGCCAACTATGAAATTTATATTGTAGTCTGTCAACCCCGTTAGAGATAAGTCGTCAAGATTACTTAAAGTGAGTTTATATCTCACCCCGTTAGAAGCGTCAAGAAACATCGTCAAGAAATATTACGATATCAAAGCCATATTATATATTATGCTTCTAACGGGGCAGGCATCTCTAACGGGGTCAATAAAAAATATAGGTATTAAGAAAGATACTCAATATGATAATATAATTATTATTTTCTTGACATCAGAAATCACAAATCTTACGGTAGGTCTTAATAGTTTAACCATATATAACTTTTTAGTAAAGAGAGGAGTGTTATGGCGAATATAAAGAAACACCGAATGGTCCAGGCAAGTCTGCCACCAGATGATTTACCCCAACAGTGGTATAATATTATTCCAGACCTGCCGGAGCCTTTACCGCCGCCCATGGACCCGGAAAAAGGTGAATCCAGACTGGCTAATCTTCCCAAAATGCTTTTGAAGGAATGTCTCGGTCAGGAGATGTCAATGGAGCGATGGATTGATATTCCTGATGGTGTATTGGAACTATTCCAGAAAGCATCGCGTCCGCGTCCGCTATTCCGTGCCTACAATCTTGAGAAGAAACTTGATACACCTGCACGGATGTATTACAAAGCCGAATTCTTCAGCCCGACCGGTAGCCACAAGGTTAATACCGCACTGGCTCAATGTTATTATGCCAAGAAAGAAGGTTATAAACGGGTTACTACCGAGACCGGAGCAGGACAATGGGGGACAGCGCTTGCTTATGGCGCCGCACTTACCGGACTTAAATGCACCGTTTATTGGGTAAGGGCAGTCCACGATTGGAAGCAAGACCGAAAGGCTTTTATGCAACTATTAGGTGCAGATGTCTATGCCTCTCCAAGCACCCAGACAGAATTCGGCAAATCACTTTACAACAAAGACCATAAACACCCCGGCTCTTTAGGTATTGCCATTTCCGAAGGACTTGAAGACGCCAAAAAAGACCCTGAAGCCATCTATTGCTTGGGTTCTGTGCTAAACCATGTTCTGATGCATCAGACTATTATCGGACTTGAAACGCAGAAACAATTTAAGATGTTTGACGATTATCCTGATGTGGTTGTTTCCTGTATAGGTGGCGGTTCCAATTTTGGTGGTTTTGCCATACCATTCTTAGGTGAGGCAGTGACCAAGAATAAAAAGATAAAATTCGTTGCGGCGCAAAGTGCCGTAGCGCCCAACCTTACCGGCGAATATAAATACGACTTTGCAGACCACGGCGAGATGACACCGTTGCTCAAGATGTACACACTTGGACACCACGCTAATATGAAACCAATCAAAGGCGATGGGTTGCGTTATCACGGCTGCTCGCCGATTCTCAGTTTATTAAGACATAAAGGTTACATTGATAATGTTACTTATCCGGCAGATGAAAAAGAAGTCTTCACCAAAACCAAGACATTTATACAAAGTGAGGGCTATCTACCGGCGCCGGAATCGGCTTACAGTGTCGCCGCCGCAATAGACGAAGCAATCAAATGCAAAGAAGAAGGCAAAGCCAAGACCATTGCTTTCAATATATCAGGACACGGCTTTATGGATATCCCGGGCTATCGTGAAGTGCTCGGATGGTAATAATAGGGCACTTTAGGTCGTAAATCTTGAAAGGGGGCAAAAAGTGATTTTTGCCCCCTTTATTTTTTGATACGGTCTTAAGGTATAAAACACCGGTGTTAATCTGTGTAATCTGCCTGCCCGCCGAAGTCCCCGTGGGACGTAGGAGGGTGGTTATCCCCTCAGCACAATCACACTAAATCTACTATCATACAAAGCAGGGGCGAGCAGGGTAACCCTGATTGAACCGAATATATTCAGGGCTATTATTTGAATTTTCCCGCTTCTTTGATTGGTTGGATAAAATCCCTGATTCCCATGGTTTTGGTTTCCCTAACCTGTTGATAAATCGTATGTTACAAAGACAGGGGGGGGATACCCCACCCCCCTCGCCTCTACCACTCACCCAAATAGTCAAAAGGAGTGCTATCTTTAATATAAACAGACAGCATTTTTAATAAAAACAGACGACACCTCTTGTAAACTTACTAAAACATACAGTATATAATGGGTGGTATCTGATTGGTAAAGAAAAGGCATCTGATTAATAAACAGGCGGTATCTCTAATCAAGACAAGTGCTATCTCTTGTAAACTTACTAAAACATAGAGTATATAATGAGTGCCAAAAGTTATCAACAGAGGTCGTATCGGATTATAAATGACTACGGTGTGTCGGAAAATTTATCAATTTTGGATAAGTTACGACAAACGGAAGTCCCTATGGACGGGAAATGTCCCTCTAACCTCACTAAGGTGTGGTAAAGTTCTGGTTTGCCCCGTATGTTGTGCCGGCAGAATTGGTCGCCACAACCCTGAAATTATATAGTGTACTGGTTGATAATCCGCTTATATCAGCCATAATCGCAACATCGCTTGTGCCACTGCCGATTAACTGTGAAATTGTGGAACTGCCGTAAGAAGTAGTTGGACCCCATTCAAAATAAGTAGTTGTAGCAAGACAATTAGGATTGACTGTGCTATTTAAGGTGGCAGAGTTAGAAGTAACATTAGTGGCTGGATTAGTCGTTACACATGGCATATTACTATTTTTACTGCTGGAACCAGTAAATGTGCGTATATTACTTTGTGTTCCTAAGCATCCGCCACCATCACCCACTGCACCTGTTAGCAAAGATGCTATTCCAATAAGCATAGAACTAAAAATGAAAATAGTAAAATTATGTTTTGTATTTTTTCTCATAATTATCCTTCTTTAATTAATTATTTTATCTAAATGTAGATTAGCAAATTTGAATTATTTGTCAAGATGAATTGCTAAATTTTCCCGTGTATTAATTATAACAACGTTTTATCTGTTTATTGTGTAATAAAAGACCAAAAAGCAAGAGGCCCACTAATTGTGCTTCCACCTGTATTCTCAGCAATTACACGCCAATAATAAGTAGTCCCCGCACTTAATTGGCTATCTGATGGTATTGTGTAAGTCGTGTCTTGTATAGACTCTCCTCGACCATCCGGGCCTGTAT
>JAZDFP010000155.1:0-11936 GCA_043807745.1 Planctomycetota bacterium | reverse complement strand
CGTTCAAACTTCATTCCGGCGGGTAATGATTTTATAATGTATTGATTATTCTGATTGGAAACCTTTTTGTCATCCCAGTGATTGTCCATCTTGTCCAAGAAATAAGGCGGGTCGGTTAGCACTACATCAATAGAATCGCTTTCAAGTTTAGGCAGAAACTGCAATGAATCAGCGCAAATTATTTTATTGATGAACTCTTCATTTATCATAATTATTATAGTTTATTCGGGTGCTGGCCTTTGAATTTATGATATAGGATATTGTATACTCTTTTCTGCACTTCCTTGTCACAAGCATTAATAACTTGAGGATTAGCTAATTCTATTACCCTGCCTTTGTCATCATAAACCCATCTATTTCTATCACCCCGATTGCATTTTTGGCATTGCGGGAATATGTTACCGGCTACTAATGGTTCGTTCGGGTTCATATGTGATTTTTGTAACACTGTTTTCGTGGCGGGCCAATGGAAATGGGGTTTACCTTCCAATGAACCGCAGGTAGCACATCTATAATTATATTTTGCTTTTATCTTGTCCCAATCATCTGTGTCAGCCACCCTATGCCCTTTTGTAAAACCCGGATAAGGTTGTTCTAATGTATAAAGTTGATATGAACCTCTTTTAATCGCTAAAACAATATTATCTCTGCTGCCGGCAACAATCCACCAGCCGGCCTGAGCGCCTAAATGTCTGGCTTGTTGCACATCATTTGTTTCGGGATAATAACTTCTAACAAACTTAGTTAATTCTTCCTTTGACACTATTCTTGTTTGGGGATAATCATACGCCAGATAGACCAAAACAAGGGCGTCTTTGGTAAACTTCTTATTGGCATCATAGAGTTTAGGCAGTTTCACACCGAACTGCTTGAGATATTTCTCGTGGTATTCGCAGATGGTCTTGTAAATACTTTCTATAGATTGCTTGTTTAAGATAAGGCTATCTAACATATGATTGCTTCCTTTTTTGCTGTTAATATTTTTCACATTTCCCGCTGAATGGAATTGCGTTGATGAAATAACAATTTTTATTGCTTCCACAGAAACATACATTATCAGTCGAGAGAGTTCGGGGGACACCTTACTCAATTCCCGTTCCTTTGTCAAGAAAAAAGAGGAACACGAATGGCACGAATAATAAAATATAATTTCTTACTTGTAGTGAGCCCCGTTAGTATACGGGGTAAACTCCGCGAATCTATAAACACTGCTTCTTTTTCTATCTGTGTGTATCCTTATCTGTGTCAATCTGTGGTTGCATTTATACTTTCCTATATTATTTTAATCCGTTTAATCGGCTCTATCTGCTTAATCCGTTTACTAATTTCTTGACAAGTGGAAATAGACATCCTAATACTAAAGCTCAAAAGTTTAATAGTTCAAAAGTTCAATAGTTTAAAAGAAAAGAAATAATGAGAGCAAAAGGTTTTGAAGAGTTATATATCTGGCAAAAGGCAAGAGAATTAGTAAATATCATTTATACGCTTACCAGAAAAGATAAGTTTTCTAAGGATTGGGCTTTAACCGACCAGATACGTCGAGCTGCTATCTCGGTAATGTCTAATATTGCCGAAGGGTTCGAACGAGGAAGTAATAGTGAATTTATTCAATTTTTATATATTGCCAAAAGTTCTTGTGGTGAAGTCCGTTCTCAGGGATATATTGCTAATGACCAAGCATATATAAATAAGGAAGAACTAAATAAACTTATGGATATTACCAAACAAACTTCAGCAATGATTTCTAATTTTATCAGTTATCTGAAGAAATCTAATCTTAAGGGTTCAAAATTCACAAAGTAATTACTTTAGCAATAACTATTGAACTTTTGAGCGTTTGAACTATTGAACTTTAAATAAAGGAGACACACTATGGGGTCTTTTAATAAAATCGGCGTTATCGGTGCCGGAACAATGGGTGCCGGTATCGCCCAGAAGATTGCCCAGGAAAATATTCCGGTGGTAATGCTTGATGTCAAACGGGAATTTGTAGAACGGGGATTAAATAATATTAGAACACTTTTAGAAGAAGGTGTTCAGAAGAGAATATTTACGGCTGAAAAGGTTCAGCAGATAATGAATAATATCAAGGGCTCAACAGACCTTAACGATTTAAAAGATGCTGATATTATCATTGAAGCTGTTTTTGAGGATAAGAAGATTAAAACAGACCTTTTCAAGAATCTTGATAAAATCTGTTTGCCTAAAACAATCTTTGCTTCCAATACCTCATCATTTAAGGTTTCGGAACTTGCTCAAGCCACCGCAAGACCGGACCGATTTATCGGACTACATTATTTCTACCATCCAGCCAAGAACAGATTACTTGAAATCATACCGGGTAATAAAAGCACTTCTGATACTATTGAAAAGGCAGAGGATTTTGCCAGCCGCACCAGTAAAATAGCAATTGTGGTCAAAGATGCACCCGGCTTTGCCGTAAACAGATTCTTTGTCCCCTGGTTGAATGAAGCAGCCAGAATTTTGGAAGAAGGTGTTACTAATATTGTTACGATTGATGAAGCTGCCAAACGAACCTTCAAGATCGGGATGGGACCATTCTTATTGATGAACGTCACGGGAATCCCTATTGCCTACCACTCCACAGAAACCCTTGGTAAAGAATTAGGAACATTCTATGCCACCTCTAAACGGCTTAAGGAACAGTTTGAAAAGAACACCAAGTGGGATTTGAGCGGAACGATTGATGAATCCAAGATAGAATCAGTAAGTAATCGGTTATTAGCAGTGGTTTTTCTTGTTGCGGCTCAATTGGTTGATGAAGGTATTGCTACCATTGAAGATATTGACCGAGGCGCCAAGATTGGATTACGATGGGCATTAGGTCCTTTTGAGATGATGAATAAAATCGGAATGGATAATATCCAAAAGATGGTAAAGAACCTTTGTGATAAATATAAACTCATTGTTCCCAAAGTATTAATCAAGCAATCAAATAACCCGTGGGTCTTCAAACTGGTTGACCTCAATATCAAAAATAACATCGCCACGATTACAATAAACCGGCCTGAGGCATTGAATGCGCTTAATGAAGAGGTTGTCAAACAATTATCTGAAGCGTTTCAGAAAGCAGAATCCGATAGTAATGTTAAAACAATTATAATTGAAGGTAAGGGCAAAGCCTTTGTAGCCGGTGCGGATATATCATTCTTTGTTAAGAAGATAGATGAGAAGAAACTAAATGACATTGTAGAATTTACCCGCAAGGGTCAGGAACTATTAATGAGGATAGATAAAAGCCCTAAATTAGTGATTGCCAAATTAGACGGTTTGGCTCTGGGAGGTGGTGCTGAACTGGCGCTTGCCTGCGATATTGTATTGATGACCGAACGCGCCAGCATCGGATTCCCGGAAACCGGCATCGGGATTTATCCAGGCCTCGGCGGCACACAAAGATTACCGCGGCTTATCGGCAAAGCATTAGCCAAATATCTTATATTTACAGGTGAAATTATTAATGCCAAACAGGCTAATGAAATGGGATTCGCTGAATCTGCCTCAATATCAAATTTAAATGCAGTTATAAAGGAAATTTCCAGTGTCCCTGAACCTAAGGCGAGGCTGTTAAAAACCATAATGATACCGGCACAGATTGAAAAGGTAAAATCATTATTCAGCGATGATAAAATAAGCTGGGTACTTAGCGGTAATCTGGCAAAGAACAGCGATGCATTTGAAGCACAAATAGGCAAAAAGATTTCATATAAAGCACCGCTTGCACTGAAATTAGTTAACAATATTATTGACGAAGGAATCAAAATTAACTTGGATGAAGGCATCCAGATAGAACTTAAACACCTGACCGAAATATTCTCCACCAAAGATGCTTATGAAGGATTAACTTCAATATTGCAGAAACGAAGACCGAATTATAAAGGAGTATAAAAGCAAGAAAACTTCGTAACTTCTGCCACGAAGGCACAAAGACACCAAGAAGAAATTAACGAGTTGTTTTCTTCGTGCCTTAGTGTCTTTGTGGCTAAATTTCAGCCTCAGGTTGATACTTTCCTAATACTATAAAAAGAAGGGAGAAGAATATATGGCATACAATAATATATTATATGATGAAAAAGAACGGATTGGATTAATAACTATCAACCGTCCCACGAAACTCAATGCTCTCAATGATGACACCATCAATGAACTCTTTGATGTATTTGCTAAAATCAAGCAGAATAACAAGATTTGGGTAGTGATTATTACTGGTGGTGGCGATAAAGCATTCGTGGCTGGTGCTGATGTAGGTGAACTGGCACAATTGACTTCTTATACTGCCGAAGAAAAGATGCTGAAAGGACAGAGTTTATTTAATAAGATAGAGAATTTAGGCAAACCCGTAATAGCCGCTATAAATGGTTTTGCGTTAGGTGGCGGCTGCGAACTTGCCATGGCTTGCACTATCAGGATTGCTTCTGAAAATGCTAAAATAGGTCAACCTGAAGTTAGTTTGGGTATAATGCCCGGTTATGGCGGCACTCAACGATTAAGCAGACTGATTAGTAAAGGAAAAGCATTGGAAATGATGCTCACGGGCGATGCCATAACCGCTCAGGAGGCGTATCGGATTGGGTTAGTTAATGCGGTATATCCGAAAGACCAACTTCTGAATGTTGCCTATGACTTAGCAAACAAGATTATCTCCAAAAGTCCCCTATCAACAAAAGCAATTATTGAATCAGTTAATAATGGCTTAGAAACACCCATCAGCGATGCACTTAAGTTAGAAGCCAAACTATTTAGAATACTTATTACCGCTGATGACGCTCAAGAAGGTCTAAAGGCATTTATGGAGAAAAGACCCCCTCATTTTGAGGGGAAATAAAAAGAATTACATTATGATAAAAATTATCATCCTGATTATATTACTTTTGATTCTCGCATTACCTTTTATATTATTAACTAACTGGTCTTTAGAAACTGCAGAAAACTATATCGGTAAAAATAGTCAAGAAAGTTGGACAGCAGATTGGCAGTGGCGTATTGCTAATATTTACTTCTGGACATTCAGAGAAGATAAGGCAATTAAATCCTATGATAATTTTATGAAACACTATCCAAAGGACAAACGCTATCCTGATGCGAAATTCAAAAAAGCCTGCTGTATGGCAAAGGTTAGACCTAAAGAGTATGCCATTTCCGAATTTAACGAATTTGCTGATTGGTACCCGGAACATCCTAATGCATCAGAAGCCAGGAAAAGAGCAACGCTCTTAAAATATGCTTATTAATTAAAGCCCATTCATCCCTCATCTCCTTTTATCTCAAGTCTACATCTGTATGAATATGCAACAATGATTTTATTGACCCTTTACCCCGTTAGAGATATATACTTCTTGTTGTGGGCAAGATTTATTTATCTATCTCTAACGGGGCGAGGAAATAATTTGATATTAATACAGGATATTAAATAACTCGAGAATAAGAAAAAGTATTAGTAGTAGTAATTACCAAATGATACGGTCGTCCCAGTGGGACGACCTATTTCTAACGGGGTTGACAACTCGATTAACCAGCGTAAAATAGATTTTTCTATGCCTAACCAAATAGATGCTCGCAAAAAAAGTCTCTGGTATTCTATTATTGACGGTTGTGCGGCTTCAATGATGATAGGATTCGGCGAAAACTACCTCTCGGTTTTTGCCATCTTCCTCAAAGCCAGTAATACGGTTATCGGACTCCTGGCATCAATGCCCCAACTGATTGGCACTGCATCGCAATTGATTTCTGTAAATATTTTGGACCGCATTGGTAAAAGGAAATCATTAATCATTACCGCTGTAATTATCCAGATGCTTGCCTGGATACCTATTTTCTTTTTACCTTTTGTCTGGCGGGGTATTGGTCCGATTCTGCTTATCGCCGCCGTAGCGATTTACATATCAGCAGGTAGTTTCACTGCCCCGGCCTGGAACAGTCTGATGGGTGACTTAGTGGAACCTGACAAACGCGGTCATTATTTTGGTAAACGAAGCCGTTTTACCTCTATATTTACATTTGGCTCCGTGTTATGTGCCGGTTTTATTCTGCATTGGTTAAAACCAATAAACGAATGGGTTGGTTTTGCTATCATCTTTGGAATAGCCTTTATATCACGGGGAATATCGGCATATTATCTCAAGAAGATGGTGGAACCCGATTATATCGTAGCCGTAAAAGACCATTTTACATTCTGGGATTTTATCAGGCGTTCACCAAAATCAAATTTTGCCCGTTTTGTGTTTTATGTTGCCCTGATTAATATGTCGGTTATGATTGCCGGCCCTTTTTTCGCAGTTTATATGCTACGTGATTTACATTTTTCCTATGTCCAATTTACCGTAGGCACGGCAGCAACTACACTGACACAATTCGTGGTCATGCGTTATTGGGGAAAATTATGCGACCGGTTTGGTAATAAGAAAATACTGAATATCACCGGAGTAATGATATCACTTGTTCCAATAGTCTGGGTTTTATCTCCTAATTTTTACTGGATATTAGCATATCAGATATTTGCCGGTCTCTTCTGGAGCGGATTCGGCTTGGCATCAGGCAATTTTATATTTGATGCGGTCTCTCCCCCAAAAAGAGCACGATGTGTGGCTTACTTGTCACTCCTCAACAGTATCGGAATGTTTTTAGGTGCCACATTCGGCGGTTGGATTTCGGCTTATTTATCAGACTACTTAATAATATTCGGCTGGCATATTGTTTTAACATCTTCGCTACAAGTGTTATTTCTCATTTCAGGTTTATTGAGACTCGTTATATCAGCTGTTTTTCTCCCACATATTAAAGAAGTCCGTAAAGTGGAAACAATTCCTACATGGAAACTTATATTCCAGATTATCCAGATAAGACCTCTTTTCGGACCTATCTTTGAAATATTCACCGGTGTAAGCAAAGACGAAAATAAAGTGGATTAGAAATGATTTATAATATCATCTAACTTCTCTCGATTTATATTGACATTATTATTGAATTTATTATATGATATAAAATTAAACTTTTGCGTTGTAATAAACCTAAAATAGAAAAGGAGTAATTTATGGAGGGATGGCTTAATTTTTGGACTATTGGTATTGTAATTGCATTACTAATTCTTTTTGTAATAGCAATTATACTCTTACGTTTTGGTTTTTTGTGGTTACAGGCGCTACTTTCAGGTGCAGCGGTGAAGATATTAGATTTAGTAGGAATGTGGTTTCGTAAAGTTGATGCTCATTTAATAGTAATAAATCGTATTAATGCCGTCAAAGCGGGGTTAAATATCCCGACTGCAACATTAGAGGCTCATTATTTAGCCGGCGGAAATGTAACTAAGGTTGTCCGTTCTGTTATCGCAGCAAATAAAGCAGGTATTCATCTTACCACCGAAAGAGCAATGGCAATCGACCTGGCTGGCAGGGATGTCCTTGATGCGGTTCATACCAGTGTTCTTCCTAAGGTGATAGATTGCCCCGCTCAAAATCAAAAAGATGGTCGCGCAACAATTGATGCAGTAGCAAAAGATGGAATTCAATTGCGGGCTAGAGCACGGGTTACGGTTAGAACCAATTTAGACCGTTTGGTCGGTGGCGCAACCGAAGAAACCATTATCGCCAGAGTCGGTGAAGGTATTGTTACCACGATTGGTTCGGCAGAAACTTATAAAGCAGTTTTAGAAAGTCCGGATACCATCTCTAAAAAGGTATTGGAAAAAGGATTGGATGCCGGCAGCGCATTTGAAATACTTTCCATCGATATTGCCGATGTAGACGTCGGTGAAAATATCGGAGCAAAATTACAGATTGACCAGGCAGCGGCTGACCTCAAAATCGCCCAGGCACGGGCTGAAACCAGACGTGCACTCGCCGTGGCTCTGGAACAGGAAATGAAAGCCAAAACACAGGAAATGAAGGCTAAGGTCGTAGAAGCAGAAGCAGAGGTTCCTAAAGCCCTTGCTTATGCGTTCCGCGAAGGAAGATTAGGCGTAATGGATTATTATTCGCTTCGTAATATCCAGGCTGATACGGATATGAGACAATCTATTGCTCAACCTCCTCAGAAGACTAAAGAAACTCCGGAACATTAAACTTAATGAAGCAATAAGATGAGAGTCAGCACCCCGCACATAACTTCTACGCTGGGTTGCCCAAAGCAGTTAGTTATGTGCGGGGCTGTTACTCTCATCTTCTGGTTGCTATATTTCTCACTATTCCCCCATTCATATTGCTTCTCATCACTTTCTTCATCTTCGGAAGATAGCCCTTCGGGGCATACCTGTGCCATCCCGAAAGAATTTCTTCGGGACGGCGGAGATGACGTTATTAACAACGAGATTAATAAACTTATCCGGGAACACAATATAGAAAAAGCACATCTCGCATTAAAAATAGTATCTCTTACCGACAATCATACTATTTACGAAAAGAATGCTGATGATTTAATGATAACGGCATCCAATGTTAAATTATTCACAACAGCCACGGCATTATGTAAATTAGGCTCTGACTTCAAATTTACTACTACTATTTATTACGACGGGATTATCAAGGATAATATTCTTGAAGGCGATTTAATTATCAAAAGCAATGGGGACCCAAATATATCGGGACGATTATATAATAATAATCCCATTGCTATTTTTGAGCAATGGGCAGAACAACTTCTCAAAATAGGCATAAAAAACATTAATGGGAATATAATACTTGATGATAGTGCCTTTGATAGGGAGTATTGTTTACCTTCCTGGCCTCAAGACCAGTTGACATATTGGTATTGCGCCCCCATCTCAGCAATCTCTTTTAATGACAATTGTATTGGAATTACAATATTCCTAAATCCCAAGAACGGTAAAATCGATTACTCCACCTCTCCCCCAACAAAATATGTTAATGTATCTTTAGATATCGTTTTAGACAAGAAGATATCTGAAAGCCAACTTGACTTTTATCGCACTCCAAATACGAACGATATCAGAATCAGCGGTAAAATATCATCCAAAGACATTCCTTATAAATAATTTGTAACTATAAATAATCCTCCCCTCTTCTTTGGAACGGTCTTAAAGGAAGTCCTTACTAAAAACGGAATCGTTATTAATGGTAAAATATTATGTGTAAATAACCCCTATCAGCCTCTTAAACAATTAGTTAAAGTAAACGAGATACAAACAAATTTGGTACAAACAATAGATGTAATTAACCAACGCAGCCAAAATTTCTATGCGGAACAACTTCTTAAATCTATGGCTTATCATTTTAAGGAAAAAGGCAGTTGGGGAAAAGGCATAGAAATCATTCGTGATTTTCTTACTGATGAAGTGGGCATTACACCTGCAAATTATGTTATGTCAGATGGCAGTGGGCTTTCCAGGAAAAACTGCTTTAGTGCTAATCAAATAATCAAACTTCTGAGTTATTTATATCATCATAAGCGGTTTCCTATTTTCAGGGATTCCCTTAATAGTAAACTTGGGCTTCCTAAAACAAATAAACAAGATAATGAATTAGAAACATTAATCTGGGCAAAAACCGGTTATCTGAAAAATGTCCTATCTATATCAGGATATGCATCAAAACCGAACAACGGTAAGAACTTACTAAAACAACCTGATTATTATGCCTTTTCTCTTATTATAAATGATATAGATAATTTATCATCCGGATTAAATACGGCAAAACAATTCCGCGATGAATTCATAAAATTACTTCAGAAGTACTAATAAAACTCTTGACAAACATACTTTCAGCATAAAGTATAATCTATAAAAGGAGGAATATAAACGTGTTAAAATCAAATAAATGGCGAGTAACAAACACGCCCCATCAGAGAGTTCTCTGCGGTGTAGGAATACTGGTGATTTTAGTGCTCGGTTTATGGCTGGGATCGGTATCTTATCTTAAAAGCCAAGGAAAAACTACTATTGATAATATAACTTTCGGTAAATTATTAATGGGTGACGAAGTTACCAAAGAAGATTTACAAAACTGTGTGGTGGGAGTACAATTTTGGGGAGTTGAAAATATGACTTCCCGAATGGTATTGACTCAGTTTGTGGATATATATAACAAATATAAGCCTAATGGTTTTATCTTATTGGGATTTCATAGCTCAGGGGCATCCAAAGAGGATATCATAGCATTTTGCAAATCAACAAGAATCTCCTTCCCTATATATCAAGGCGGTGAGGTCAGCGGTTTAGGTGATGCTCCTCTTACCAACCCCTTATTTTCTGACCGAGTTTCTCGTCTCATACTTTTTGACCATAAAGGAAATATGATTTTTGATGGTCATCCGATAGACGCATTTCCAAAATTAGCCGCGGCAATGAAAGCCGCACCCGACCCCATTATCGGCGAAGGTCCTTATAAGAAACTTGATAAAATAGCCCAGAAAATAAAAGAACATAAGGAATTCGGTAAAATACTCTCTACTTTAAAAACGAAACACATAACTTCTACAGATGCCGATGAAAAAGCTGAAGCGGAAAAGTTGGTGGAATGTCTGACCGGTTACGGCAATAAATTACTTAAAAAGGCTGATAAAAAGAAAGATACAGAACCGTTAAAGGCTTATAATATTTATCAGAATGTAGCCACACTGTTCAAGGGAGATAATATCGGCGATGATGTGGACAAGACTCTTAATGAATTAAAAGAAAATAAGGATTTTCAGGATAATCTGAAAGCCGATAAAGAACTTGCAGACATTATGCCTCAAATAGACAAACTAAAACCCTGCAACAAATGTAAATTATTCAATAAGGACTGTGATGCTTGCCATAAAAAGAATCCTTCGCTTGAAGAACTTATAAAAAAGGCTCAAGGATTAATAAAAAAATATCCTCCTTCTCCAGCCGCTAATAAGGTTAAAGAACTTCTACCGGTGGAATAGATGGAATGAAAATTCCTCTCATCTTTTCTCTTTCATCTTTAATGGGCATTGCTTATTTTGACTGTTCTCCAGTTATTAATGCTTCCATCCCAAAATATCAATAAATTCCTTGATGGTATAGGGAATTATATGTAAACGGATTAAGCAGATTGAACAGATTATCTGTTAAATCAGATTAGATATGGCAAAAGAACTCATTTATAATGATTTAACCTTCAAAATCAGAAGATGCTTGATGAATGTTTACAACAAATTAGGGCCGGGGTTTAGAGAAGAAACATATAAGAAAGCCCTGATTAAAGAATTCACCAAGAATGAAATATCGTTTAGCCATGAGGAACCAATTCCTATTAAATATGACGGTGAAATAATTGATGAATATCGGGCTGATTTGATTGCTTTTAGTAAGATTATTTTGGAACTAAAAGCAGTATCTCAGATGCATCCGATGTATGAGGCACAAGTTTTGAGTTATCTCAAAGCTGCGAACTTAAAATTAGGATTATTAGTTAATTTTGGAGCTGATAAATTACTTATAAAACGTCTGGTTAATCCACATTTTGAGGGAAATTGATTTAGCAGATAGAAATTATATTCAGTTTAATCCGTTAAATCTGTTTACTAAATAATATGGTTTTTCTTGACAGAATATACTCTTAATATAACGTGGGAATAAGAAAGGAGAAATAATATATGTTAAAAACAAATAAATGGCGAATATTGGCAATACTTCTAATTCTGGTAGTCGGGTTATTATGGCTATCCCCGTCATATCTCAGAAGCGAAGATGAAGTTAATATTAATAATTTGACTTTAGGCACCCTGATAATCGGTGATGAAATCAGCAAAGAGGATATGCAGGATAATGTCGTGGGGATTATCTTTTGGGGAAAGTGGTGAGGGACCTGCGTTGCAGAAATACCACACTCAGTTGAGTGTTATAAAAAATACGGTCCTCAAGGTTATATCTTTCTCGGTTTCTATTGCGGCAAGGGAGAGAGTAAAGAAGAAATCATCGCATTCTGTAAAGCCAATAAAATAACCTTCCCGAATTACGA
>JAZDFP010000154.1:0-3742 GCA_043807745.1 Planctomycetota bacterium | reverse complement strand
CAGTAACCTAAATAAACAACGGTATAACGGTATACATCATATTTTATAAGGAAACCAAGAGGACAGGACTTTTCTTGCTTTCTTGGACTCCTTATACAATTATCAGGGCATTGAAGATTCGGCAGTAACTACTCAATTTTTAATTTATTACCACATTTCACATATCATTTTTATTCAAAGAAGCATTGATATACATATTGCTTCAAGGCAATACGGTTAACTTGGCAACATAGCACGGCTAATGCTTCACACTAACACGGCTATTGTTTCACCATAGTACGGCTAATGCTTCACACTAATACGGCTATTGTTTCACCATAGCACGACTAATGCTTCACACTAATACGGCTACTGTTTCACCATAGCACGGCTAATGCTTCACACTAATACGGCTACTGTTTCACCATAGCACGGCTAATGCTTCACACTAATACGGCTATTGTTTCACCATAGCACGGCTACTGTTTCACACTAATACGGCTACTATAACAAACAGAGACCCTTACTCTGGCGAACCAGTACCTCCCCCTACCCTACCCCCCACCGGCCCCATATTCATATACCCATAACATTAATATTATCAGAGAGTTATGATTACGATAGAATCTTAATATTCCTTTGAACCCTAAACTTTCCCGCCAGAGGCGGGTCTGCCTATGGCACAGGGTAACGATGAAAAGACTGCATCCGATTATCACAAAAACCGGTTTTTCAGCCGAGAAAAATCTGCCTTCGGCGGAAGTTTTACAGGGACTTGGACGAGACTCGTAAGAGACTAAGATGGATAACCGTCTCGTAAAAGTCTCTTAAAAGTCCCTGTTGATATAGTATTCTATACTATCAAGAATATTGACTTTTCTGGTAAAAAGTTTAGTATTTTTTACAGTATAGAAAAATATAAAATTTAGCTACGAAGGCACAAAGAATTCCATGCCCGCCTTTGGAGGATTAGTGTCTTAGTGCCTTCGTGGCAGAAGTTACGAAATTTTATTGTATGCCACAAAGACCTTCTTTTATGACTGTCAGTCCAGAGGAAATTGAGCGGGTCAAACAATTTCTCCATACTTCTATATTAAAGGGTAATGACGGAAAATGGAGAGGATACCGTCAACGCCGTCGGGCACAGATAATATTTTTCTCTTTACAGGGCAAAACTTCTCGTAAGATTGCCAGAGAATTCCACTGCAGTGAACAGACTGTCTGGAAATGGCGAAAGGTCTATAAACAAAAAGGCATTGAAGGACTAAAAGGCAAATATCGCTCAAATAAATTATAACAAGAAAACTTCCTAACCACCCGCCGCAGCGAGGTCTCGCCGAAGGCGGACAGATTACACAGATTAACACAGAAAACCTAATTATAATTGAATTCTAGTGAAAATCTGGTGTTAATCTTATGGTTTATTCCATTTAGGGATATTTTCCTATATTGCAAAATATTATGAAATTGTCTACACTTGTAAATTCATTCCTTGATTTAATCTATCCCCGTTATTGCCTGATTTGTTATACTTCTCTAAATAATACTGACAGAAAAGCATTATGTGCGGAATGTGCTGAACAAATTGAGTTTATCCATCAAAATAACGTCTGTTACAAATGCGGAACAGATTTTGGTCCCTATGCTACATCTGAAACACCCTGCCAAGAATGTTTCTATCATCCACCGCGTTTTACTAAAGCTATCGGTATTGCCAGATATAAAGGAATAATGAGAGAACTTATCCATCAATTCAAATATGCCAGACAAAAAGTTTTATTAGATGAATTATCAAATCTGCTGATTGAGAGATGGCTAAGGGTGGCTGATTCATTGCCACATATAGACTTCATCATCCCAGCACCTCTTTACCGCAAGAAATTAAAAGAGCGTGGATTTAATCAATCCGAACTATTGGCAGAAAAATTACACAAAGCAACAGGTATTCCCATTGAGATAAATAACCTTATTAAAATACAACCTACTCCAGACCAAGCAAGTCTGAATTCATCAGATAGGAAGAATAATCTTATAGATGCATTTGAAGTAACTCATCCTCAAAGTATCAAAGATAAAAATATTCTTTTGATAGATGATGTTCTCACGACCGGTGCGACCGCATCAGAGATTGCCCGGACACTCAAGAAAAACGGAGCCAAGGGTGTGTATGTCCTCGTCCTTGCCAGATGAAATAGCCACAGATTTCACAGATTAACACAAGAAGGTAATCATTAAAAATAAACCACAAATGAACACGAATATACACAAATAAATCTCGGATGTAATAAACATAATTAGAGTTCATTCGTGTTAATTCGTGGTTACGAAGTTTTCTTGCTCTTTATTCTATTTATATTATGGTATAATTCATCATATAGAATTTCAAAGATAAGAGTAAGCGGATTAAACAGATTTTAATGGATTAAGCCGATAATTAGTCAGTTCTATCCGCTCTAATCCGCTTAATCAGTTTACTATAATAATTTACCTCATAATTTAATTTTCCGCGAAGGATTTTGATGATTAAGGATACTAATCATATGGAGGATAGTAATGGTGGAATTAGACAGTGTATTGGTCGGCGGGATTAAGACGGGTGACGAAGTTGCCTTAAAGCAATGGCTGGACCTGTATTTGGACCGCCTTTACGCCTTTATCTATCATCGGGTAGATAAGAATCAAACTGATGCCGAAGATATCCTGCAGGAAACAATGTTAGCGGCATTTGAGGGATTAACCAATTTCAAGGAATCATCCAGTCTGTTTACCTGGATGTGCGGCATTGCCCAAAATAAGATTAGCGGATTTCTCAAGAAGAAACATAAAATAATTTCTCTGGAGGCAGTTATGGAAAAGATACAACCCCGATTGAAGAGTTTAATAGAAGCGATAGAAGAAAGAACCATCCAACCCGATGAAACTAATGATGATGAGGTAAAAGATATTGTCAACATAGTTCTTTCCAGTTTACCGCCTCATTATCAAAAGGGGTTAGTGGCTAAATATGTGAATTCTCTCTCGGTGGAAGAAATTGCTCGAGATTGGAATATGAATCTTAAAGCGGTTGAATCTCTTCTGACTCGAGCCCGTGAGGCATTCAAACAGGCTTTCTTATTAGTTAGCCGGGAAAGGATAAAAGTCTATGAATAATAATGATATATGGGAAGAAAATCTTAAACAGTTGCTTAGTTCATCGTATCAGGAAGTAAAACCATCACCCGCAGTAAAAGAACGGATTTATCAGGAATTAATGCAGGGACTAAAACCACACAAGGCAAGATACTCTATCAATCTCTGGAAATGGGTTTCTTTAAGTGCCGCGGCTGTTTTACTTTTGGCTTTCGTATCTACTTTGGTATTGAGAAAGAATAATAAACCTGTCACTCCACCATTAAATAATATTCAGGAATATAACATGGCAGACGGTAGCCAGATTATTAATTTTACTGGCTCGGCTATAACAATTAAAGAATCTGACAGACAGGTTATACTCGCACGGGAAGGCAGACTATTCCTACAAGTAACCCCGAGTAACAAACAATTCAGTCTTATTACCCCTGCAGGAACTGTCTACGTACTTGGGACAGAATTTCTTGTAAGGTTAGAGAAAGGAAAAAGTAGTATGAGTACAGGGAAATGGATTATTACAGTATTAGTTGTTAGTGGCGTTGTCCAACTAATCAACTCATGCGGTGCTATTATCGGTAAAACTGGTGAAACAATCAGTAGCGAAGAAGATTCTGCACCAAAGAAACAGGTGCAA
>JAZDFP010000153.1:0-19703 GCA_043807745.1 Planctomycetota bacterium | reverse complement strand
ACCAGAAATCAAAGAAGATATACGAAGCAATAGAGAAATTGGAGTTGGGGAATATTTCTCAACAGCAAGAAGGGTTTGAACAACTCCGTTCAATGGGTCCGATGGTTCTGCCCTTCATATCAGCACATCTAAAAGAAAAATAAATGTTTATGGCGTTAGTCCGCCGGATTATTGAAGAAATTAAATCCGCCGTAATGTTTACTACGCATTTACACAATAACAACAATCTGCCGCCAGAAACCGCTTTTGTAGAAAAATATTTTTATGGCAAGTATTTGCAGGCACTAAAATTATTTGAGCAGGAAAACTATGAATTAGCAAAAGAGTTGGTAACAGCAATTCTTGCGATAGAAAAGAATTTATCATTTTTCAATCAACTTCTAATGTTGAGAATACAATGCGAAGAAATGATTATTCAGCGCGGGTTACTGAAAGCAACTTTAATACCTACTCCCAAAGAAGGATTGCCTTTATGTTTATATGAAATAGGGGACCATATAAAACTCACCCTGAGACTGGAAAATGTCAGCCTTCTTCCGCTTGAAATCGTTTTCGGCGAGGATAATTTTATAATGATGCAAGTCAATCTTAATCAATACGACCCTTTTGGCAATTTCAATAACCAGGTGTTAACGGAAGAAATCCCCATCAAAATCAAGTCGGTAAAACTTAATCCTAACGAGAAGAAGGAGTTGGAATTGGTTCTGGATACTTCACGTGATAATCCTAATAGCGGCTGTTACAGAACATATAATCTTTATACTGAAATCAGACCGGAAACAATCAAAAGCGAGACTTTGGAGAAAAAAATAGGAACGAATGAAACCATCAGGAAAATATTATCACCGAGTATTATGCTCAGAGTATTTCCACCTGATGTAAAACCGGTTTTAAATAATCCGATAGAAAAATTAGAGACAGCACTCAAAGGAGGCATTCCTCTTGATATATTCCTTTGCAGCCTGTTAGTGCCCGAGTCAAAACAAACACAAGCCATAGAACTATTAATTAAAGCATTAGAATCACCCCCGATAAAAACTCTTGATGAAATAAAGATATCATCGCAAGTTTGGGATTTAGTAATAATGAATTCTCTCAAGCATATAACTAATCTACCATTTGAGATAAACAAAACCACATGGCTGGATTGGTTTAAACAGAAGAAAAAGTAATTTCAATAGTCATTTTTATTGACAGAAGCATAAAAACATATAATATCATATACCATACCAAACACCAATCTATAGAATATCTGCAATGTGCAGATATATAATTTGTAAGGAGTAAAATTATTATGAAAAATGTAATCATATTAGTTGTATTTTTGGTAATAGTCGTTGGATTAATTATTATTTTGAATAATCTCGGTAAACATGGAACCACACCGACACCGCCATCTATACAACCGCCTGAGGTCATAAATAATACACCGCCGATTTCTTCGGTAAATATCAGAATTGGGTATCCCAGAAAAGGGTTAATTCTAAATCATTATGGCGAAACTATCTCACGGACTAATATATTAGAAAAGAATTATATTGTAGGCTCAATCAATGTGCTGGATGATGATGTTGCGGTACGAAACGCTTTAATTAATAAAACTATTGATATTGGGTTTCTTTCTGAATTTCAATCTATCATAGCCTTAGGTGCCGATTTTAAAGGGGTATTCATTGCCAATTTAGGTTCTTTAGGACGAGTATCATTGATGGTCATTTATGATGCACCAATTAAAAGCATTAGCGAACTAAAAAATAAGAAAATCGCCGTGACTTTTAATACAGCTGAACATCAAATTCTTTTAGGATGGCTAAAACGTGAGTTATTGGAAGTAGACAAGGATATTACATTAGTCAATGTAGATGAATCTCAGAAATTAACCGTATTAAAAAATGCTCAAGTAGATGCTATAGTAACAACAGATCCAATCGTAGAATCTTATTCCAGACAAAATATATGTCGTAGAATATACGATTCTCATAAATATGGGGTCGTTTTATTATCAAATGATTTTTGGGCAAAGGAGCCAAAAGCAATTATTCGTTTTATTAATGCATTAAAAGAAACTACTCTTTTTATTTCAACTCATAAAATGGATGTTAACAACTGGATTAAAGATTATTGTGGAATAGAAGAGGATTTAATCTGGGGATGTTCTGGTATTAATATTAATTACCAAAGCACTCGTAAAATTAATGAGGCGAAATTATTTTTTAGCGATGTCAGTATAAGTGGTTTAAAGAACATTGTTGCCTTCGCATCAGGTCAAAAACTCATAACTAAACCAGTTAGTATAATTGATACGATATCACAAGAAATACAAGACGAAGCAAAAAAAGAAATTGACCCCAAAAAATACGATGCTCAAAGCATTAAAATTTTAAAATAAATCTTAACAAATACTTGACATATTATTAAGTATATCTATTATTAGAAACAATTAACCTTTCTGAATACAGTCTTACTTAATATTTTTCCTGCAAAATAACATAACATTTCTATTAGCATAGATAATTATCTCAATAAGAGATGCCATTAAAGCTAATTATTCTTGGGTTAATAGGGGGAATTGGAAGCGGTAAAACTCATGTTGCTAAAATATTCAAAGGATTAGGAGCCAAGTTAATAGAAGCAGATAAAATTGCTTATACAATTATTAATCACCCTCGAATTAAAAGAACTTTATTAAAATGGTATGGTTGTCGTATTATCAAAAAGACCGGTCAAATTGACCGTAAGAAACTGGCAGAAGTATCATTTAATAATCTTAAAAATCTCAGGAGATTAAATAAATTAACTCACCCCTATATTAAAAAGGGAATCTCTAACCAATTAGAACAACTAAATAATAATCATAGATTAAGAAGAACAGGCGTTGTAGTAATAGATGCTCCCCTTTTGTTAGAAACGGGCCTATATAAGTTTTGTGATTATATAGTATTCATCAAAACATCTTATAAAATAAGGTTAAAAAGAGTTCTTATTTCAAGAAAATGGAATAGCACAGAAATAAAAAAAAGGGAACAATATCAAATACCCCTTTTAAGAAAACAATCTAAAGCAGACTTCATTATCAATAACAATAAATCACTATATATAACGACATCACAAATCAAAAATATTTCCCAATTAATAACAAAAAATATGATTGAGCTTTCTATAAAAATGACACGATTTAATCTCAACCACAATCAACTTCTACCATAAATGTAAAATCAATACTACGTTAATAATAATTCGTTAATGTAATAATAACTATTTAATAAAGGAGGTTCATTATGTCAAAGTCTGCTAAAGATAAAGAAAACGGCGAAATAGCTATTACTGCTCCAGAAATAAAACCTGTTACACCTGCCAATAACGATAAGTACGAGGAAGTAAAAAAATCAGAGTTATATCTAACTAAACTTCAAAAGATGACTATTGCGGAACTTGTCCAACTTGCTAAAAAAGAAGATATGGCTGATTACAGTGGTTTAAAAAAACAAGATTTAATATTCCGAATTCTAAAAGAACGTGCTAATAAAAATGGATTAACTATTGGAGAGGGTGTTTTAGAAATACTACCTGAAGGTTTTGGATTTCTCAGATCAACTGATTATAATTATTTACCTTCACCCGATGATATTTATGTTTCTCCTTCACAAATTAAACGCTTTGGTATGCAAACAGGTTTAATCGTAACCGGACAGATTAGACCGCCTAAAGAAGGCGAGAAATATTTTGCTCTTCTAAAAGTAGAAGCAATAAATCATGAAAACCCCGAACTAAGGATTGGAAGAGTTACTTTTGATGATTTAACTCCATTGTATCCTAACGAACGGCTTCTCCTCGAAACCGCACCGGATGAAATTTCTATGCGTATTATGGATATCATAACGCCGATTGGAAAAGGACAACGTGGATTAATCGTTGCGGCACCACGAACCGGTAAAACCGTTTTTCTTCAGAAAATCGCCAATAGCATCGCCGAAAATCATCCCGAAGTTTATCTTATAGTTCTATTAATTGATGAAAGACCAGAAGAAGTTACTGATATGCAACGGTCGGTAAAAGGAGAAGTAATAAGTTCCTGTTTTGATGAACCCGCCAGCCGGCATATTCAAGTAGCTGAAATGGTTTCCAATAAAGCCAAAAGATTAGTGGAATACGGAAAAGACGTAGTAATACTATTAGATTCTATTACTCGTTTAGGAAGGGCTTATAATACCGAGGCACCTCATAGCGGTAAGATTCTTACAGGCGGTATTGATTCTGTGGCATTACAGGGACCGAAGAAATTCTTCGGCGGAGCCCGTAAAATTGAAGAAGGCGGCAGTCTTACTATCATTGCTACCGCTTTGATTGATACAGGAAGCCGAATGGATGAGGTTATTTTTGAGGAATTCAAAGGAACAGGTAATATGGAAATCCATCTTGACAGACCATTAGCAGACCGTCGAATTTTCCCGTCAATTGATATCACTCTTTCTGGCACACGTAAAGAGGAATTACTCCTTGACCCGGAAGAACTTAAAAGAGTCTGGTTGCTTAGAAAAGGCCTTTTAAGCGAGAGGAAAAATCCATTAGAAATAATAACATGGCTTATTGAAAATATATCTAAGACAAAATCTAATGCCGAATTTCTGATGAAATTCAAGGTTTAATAATAATGTTTAGATATATCATCTCTCTTGGGAATATAATCATTCCTATAAATTAATCTTTAATTTATTTGACTAATCCCTGCTAATTAAATTAAATAAACTATGAACAATGAACAAGATTGAGATAATCTCAATATAAATATGTCAAAAGACAAGCGACTGCTTAGTGAGAAAGACATAGATAATATTCTAAAAAACCTTTCTGATAAAATCATTTCTCAGCATTCTTCCAAGTTGGACAAGAATCAATTAGTTCTTATCGGTATCCACCGTCGCGGAGTGCCTTTAGGAAAAAGGATACAAAATCTCATAGGAAAAAAGACAAACAAGAAATTATTATTCGGAACATTAGATATTACCTTGTATCGTGATGACCTTGATACAATAGGACATGCACCGGTAGTTAAAAATACTGATATCCCATTTGATTTAACCGATAAAAATATTGTTTTAGTAGATGATGTTTTATTCACGGGACGAACAGTCCGGGCGGCTCTTAATGAACTGACTGATTTCGGCCGTCCGAAACGAATACAGCTGGCCGTTTTTATAGACCGTGGCAATCGTGAATTGCCTATTGCCGCTGATTATATAGGTAAAAAGATAAAAACAAAATCAAACGAAATCATAATGGTCAGACTAAAAGAGACTGATGGCGTTGATGAAGTAATTACCAGGCAAAAAAGATAATATGAAATCAGAAAAACAAATTATCTGGGAACATAAACACCTTTTAGGTTTAGAAGAACTTTCATCTACTGAAATTAATCATATCCTGGATACGGCTGAGTCATTCAAGGAAATCTCTACACGAAATATTAAGAAAGTTCCCACACTAAGAGGCAAGGTAGTAGTTAATATGTTTATAGAACCAAGCACGCGAACTAAGATGTCATTTTCTCTGGCGGCAAAAAGACTCAGTGCTGATGTGGTAGACTTCTCACCTTCTACAAGCAGTCTTTCCAAAGGAGAAACTCTGAAAGATACCGCCCGTAACATTGAAGCAATGGGTATTGATATCGTAATTATCAGACACACATCTCCGGGTGCTCCTCATATGTTATCACGTATTATAAATGCCAGTGTGATTAACGCCGGTGATGGTGCTCATGAACATCCTACTCAGGGATTACTGGACATTTTTACTATGCGTGAACAAAAGGGCAAGATTAAAGGGCTCAAGGTAGCAGTAGTAGGTGATATTCTGCATAGTCGTGTGGCAAGAAGCAATATCTGGGGGCTGACAAAACTCGGCGCCGAAGTGATTGCCGTCGGCCCGCCTACTTTAATACCGCTCCAACTACGTGATTTAGGAGTAAAGATTTCATATAACCTTGATAAAATAATACCGGAAGTAGATGTAATAAACATTTTACGGATTCAATTAGAACGACAGAGAAGCAAGTTCTTCCCTACAGTAAGAGAATATGCCAGATTATTCGGAATAAATTCAGAACGGCTCAAGAATGCGAAGAAAGATGTAATGATAATGCACCCCGGACCTATTAACCGCGGCGTAGAAATTACACCCGAAATTGCCGATGGTCAACAATCAGTTATATTACGCCAGGTGACTAACGGCTTATCGGTCCGTATGGCTGTCTTATATTTAGTTTCAGGTCCTTCTAAACTGGAAGATACCGAAACAACATAAAAGAATATGACTATTATACTTATTAAGAATGGAAGGGTAATAGACCCGGCTAATAAAATAGACAAAATTACCGATGTTCTTATACAGGATGGCAAGATAAAATCTATCGGGAAACAATCCTGTAAAGCAGATAAAACTATAGATGCTAAGGGCCTAATAGTAACTCCCGGCTTAATAGATATGCATGTCCACCTTCGTGAACCCGGTAAAGAAGACGAGGAAACCATTGCTTCAGGTTCAGCCGCAGCAATAAATGGCGGTTTTACCTCGGTTGCCTGTATGCCTAATACCGACCCGGCTATAGATAATGAAGCATCTGCCGAATTCGTATATCTTCAGGCAAAACGTGCCGGTCGTGCCAACGTTTTTCCCATCGGTGCCGTAACTAAAAATCGTAAAGGAGAAGAACTATCGGAAATGGGGCAGTTGTATCGTGGTGGGGCAGTCGGATTCTCCGATGACGGCGAACCGATTAAAAGCGCTGAAGTAATGCGCCGCGCTTTGGAATACAGTAAAATGTTTGATAAACCAATTATTGACCATTGTGAAGACATGGATTTGGTGCGCGATGGCGTGATGAATGAAAGCGATATCTCTGTATCTCTGGGATTGGTTGGGATGCCTTCGGTAGCAGAAGAAATTATGGTCTATCGCGATATTACCTTAGCCAAGTTAACTGATGGCAAACTGCATATCGCCCACATTTCCACTAAAAAGGCAGTAGAACTTGTCCGTCAGGCAAAAAAAGAAGGCATAAAAGTTACGGCTGAAGTTACTCCTCATCATCTCATCCTTACTGATGATTGCATTAAATCAAGCAATTTTAATACGAACTATAAAGTCAACCCGCCATTACGCACGAAATCTGATATTCAAGCCGTAAGAAAAGGACTCGCGGACGGAACTATAGATGTAATTGCCTCTGACCACGCTCCTCATTCAGAAGAAGAAAAAGATGTGGAATTTAATATCGCACCATTTGGAATTATCGGGATGGAATCATTTTTGGGAATAATTTTCACAGAACTCGTTGCTAAGGATGTCATTACGCTATCACAATTAATATCATCTCTGACTATCAATCCCGCACGAATTTTAGGAATACCAAAAGGAACACTCTCTGTTGGCGCCGACGCTGATATCACTATCATAGACCCCAATAAAGAATGGGTGATTAACCCAACGCAATTCAAATCCAAGAGTCGCAATTGTCCGTTTACCGGATGGAAGGTTAAAGGCAAATCAGTAAAAGTCCTTGTAGCAGGACAGATTGTTTCTTAATTAATTCTCTTTTATCTGTGAAACTAAAATTACCTAAAATACAACTGCGACCTATAAGTATAGAAACACGAAAGTTCATTGAACTGGCATTATTTCCTCTTGTTATAATTATTATTGTATTAATTTTATTAGTTCGGTCCTGCTTACATTAGTATGAATAATTGAGTATGGTGTCCTCCGAACTTCGGTAAAGAAAATATGAGGTTTGTCCCACGACTCTGGCGAACTACGGAAAATAGAGAGCGTAAGTAATCGCTAATTACTTGATATAATGGGATTCGAAATGATATAAAAAATACTTGACAAATCATAAAAAAGTGTCTATATTTATTTATAAAATTGGTAATTAACTAATTACATTAAAATTGTTTCTATTAATAAGGAGGTCCGATATGGACGCTGATAAAAATAGGATGTTCAACAGCAAACTACCCGAAACACCGACAGAAATAGGACCCACGATTGTGGGCGGTCGTCCGCCCGGCAGCACTAAAAATTCCTTGCCAATTCCCCGTGGGATAGAGGTGCTTGTTAAAAAGGCATCAGTTGACCCTGAATTCCGCGCCTTACTTCTTGCCAAACGCGATGAATCCGCTAAGGAAATCGGTCTGGAACTAAGTCCTATGGAAAAGAATATCATCCGTTCGGCGCCTGAATCGCAACTCATTTCTATTGTCAATTCAATTAAGGTTTCACCTCATCTGAAACCGATTTTGCTTGGTAAAGTTGCCGGTGTTATGCTGGCGGCATTGACTGCTGCTTCTTTGTCAGGTTGTTTTATTGAGGACTCTGGCTCTAGTGACCTTCGCTCTGGGGGCATTAGACCTGATATCCCACCAATATCAATCACGTATAACACTGCTATTAGTATTACTCAGAATTCTGCTACATTAAATGATATTGTTAATCCTAATGGCGTTAGCACTACTGTATATTTCCAGTGGGGTATAAATACAGCATATGGCACTTTGACCGCCGAACAAGATATCGGTTCCGGCACAAGCGCAATTAATGTCTCTGCTGACCTGACCGGATTAACACCAAATACCACCTATCAATACAGAATCGTGGTACGTAGAGGCGGTTACACATACTATGGAACAAACCAGAGCTTTGTTACTAGCAACTAAAATATACGGTAATATTGCTGATTATCAATTGTCAGGAATAATAAGAAGTAAATAAATATGTCCGGAGCTGATATTACACTAATCAATCTTAATCTGCTCTATGTCCGCTATTATGACACCATTGACCGGGAAATCCATGTGCCGTTGGGTCCTTTATACCTGACGCAGGCGCTGGAAGAAGCCGGTTTCACCGTTGATTTCCGTGATTATCAACTGAATAAATACAACGACCCTTTTGAAATAGATAACATAGTGGGTTTCCTCAAGAATTCGGCAGATATCGTCGGCTTTTCCTGCATGGCAAATCTTCTGCCTTTTACCATTCTGGCTATTAAGCGATTCCGGGAAAAATACCCTGAAAAGAAAGTCATCCTGGGCGGGGTGGGTCCGAAAGCCGTGGAACGGAAAATACTGGAGCAATTCCCCTGGGTGCAAACAATTGCCGTGGGGGAGTGTGAAATCAGCGCTCCGAAACTGCTCAGGGCACTGCAGAATAAAACCGGCTTACGGGATGTCCCCAACCTTATCTTCAGGGAAAACGGACGGATTATCCAGACACCAACCGAAGAACGCATAGAAAATCTGGATGGCATCAGTTTCCCGGCTTTCCACCACATAAACCTTAAAGAGTATCAGGGCTACGGCATGATGACCTCGCGGGGGTGTCCGTACCCTTGCACTTTCTGCTCGGTCGCGCCTATCTGGAATCATAAATCATATTATCGGAGTGATGATAACATCATTAGCGAAATGAAACTGCTCCACGAAAAAGCCGGTGCGAATATTTTCCTCTTTCAGGATGAATTCTTCATTTCAGGCAGGGAACGCGTTATGTCTTTCTGTAATGCCCTGCGCCAGTCGGGACTCAAGATAAAATGGAAGGCATTCGGACGTGTTAATCTGGTGGATGAGGAAATGATGCGCGCCATGAAAGAAACCGGCTGTGTTGAATTGCGTTTCGGCATAGAATCCGGCTCGGACAAAATTCTCAAACTTACCAAAAAGGGATTCAATTCCGATGATGCCTTAAAGGTTATATCCAAAGCCGTTCATATCTTTGACCGCGTGGACTCGTTTTATATGTGGGGATTCCCGTTTGAAACTATGGACGATTTCTACCAGTCGGTTTTTCAGATGATATCGCTCAGGATGATGGGCTCGCGGATACTGCCATCGCTGCTTTGTCTCCTGCCCCAGACCGAACTATATGAAGAATGGAAAACCAAAACAACGTTGGAATTCTGCTATGAACTCTTCCCTGAATATATGTTCACGGGCCATGAAGTCTGTGGTTCGGCACGGGTATCTATAGAAGAAAAACATCGTCCGATTTTCGACTTTATTAAAACACATCCTGATATCTTCCCTGGCTTTTTCCACATTGACCTAAAAAACAATATCTTTCCCAAACTGGCGGTCCTGCAGCAATTCGGATTCTATCCGGCGGATAAAGAACCGACCACTGATTCCTGCGGTGCGCATTCACCCAAAGTCAATCAGGCACCCGAACTGGCAACACGGGCTATTAATACGAATTGATACTAAATAATATGGATTCCATTCGAAAACGGCAAATATAGATTTTATTTGATGTTCAAGTCATTGTTTTATTAATCTACAGTATCAGGGAAACCGCAGAGCAATAACTCCAGTAGTTTAATTAGTATGGTGTCTAACCAGCTATTCACTTGGGCAGATAAAATTTATAAGTCTCATGCAGTTTTTTACACTGCTCAAACGTTCATATATATAGAAAGGAGGATAAGTATAAGTAATAAATATAGAAAAACACTTATTACTCGACAAAATTACACTATAATATATACTAATTTTTTAATTCTGAAAAAGGAGGAATTATTTTATGAAAAGACATGTAATATCAATAGTATTGGTAATCTGTTTATTTTTATTAATAGCGCAGATTAAATATGTCGAAAGCTGCTGCCCGCGTGGATTCCAGGGATATGGACCAGGCGGACCTATATGTGGCGGACCAGTGACGCCGCCCAAACCACCTGACCCACCCAAACCCAGACGACCGGACCAGCCACCGGAACCACCAACACCTAAGCCACCGGAGCCACCAACACCTAAGCCACCGGAACCACCGCAGCCATCCAAACCACCAACACCTAAACCACCGGAACCACTGCAGCCACCGACACCAACAACACCTTCGCAACCTCCGGCACAACCGGAACAACCGCCGCCAATAACTCAACAACCTAATACTGCTCCTACTGCTCCTACAAGCACAGGATCTGCGGTATCTCGTCCGGGGTTAGGAAGCGGATTACAACCTTTGCTTCAAAGTATGGAATCAGGTGTATTGGCAAGTGTTGTAGAACCTTGGGAAGTCTGGTGGACCAGAAATCGTGATAAATATCTTTCTTTCAGAGAACCGATTGAATGGACAAAAACCGTTGACCAAGGCGGCACAAAATCAGTAACGATTTATCCTATTTATGATGAACTTATTAAGGTTTTATCCGATGCGTTAGCGGATAAAAATCCTTATATAGCATTTCGTGCGGCAATTGCACTTGGTAAAGCCGAAATGACCAATAATTTTTCTTCAATAGATATTCTTAAAAAAGCTCATGAAACTGACAAGCGGTTTTTTGTCAGAAATAATTTACTATTAGGATTAGGCTTGACCGGCGATAAATCATGTGTTGCGGTTATTAAAGAAGTGTTACAGAACAAGAAGGGCAACCCGGGTCTGAGACGTTCTTATGCAACTTTAGGAGCAGGCTATATAAATGACCCGGAAATAAACAAAATACTCAATGAAATTCTATCAGATAAAAATGAGGATGGAGAGGTAAAATGTTGCGCCTGTCTTTCATTAGGTAATCTTAAAGATAATACCGCAATACCCGTTTTAAGTTCGATACTTAATACACCAGAGGCTGCTAAAAAAGAACATGCTGAACTCAGGGCATATGCGGCTTTAGGATTAGGTCGTATCGGAACTAAGGAAGTTGTGGATGAACTTAAAAAGTTTAAACCAACCGTTGACAAAAATATAGATGTCCGCTGTGCAGTGGTGATAGCATTAGGAATGACCGGATTGCTTGAGGCTCAGGAAGCCGTCAAGCCATTTCTGATGGATAGAAAAGATGCCAGGGTCTATGGCTTAGCCGCTATTTCATTAGCGCAATTAAAAGACCCTAAAGCATACGAACTGATTTCCGAGGCACTTCAGAAAAACAAATATAAAGATGCAGATGGCTTGCTGGTCATTGCTTTAGGATTGACCGGTGATGACAGGGCCAAAACGGATTTAAGAAAGATATTTGAGAACAAGAAATCAAGATTTTTACTTAAATCAGCTGCGGCGATTGGATTAGGATTGCTCAAAGACACCGATGCGGTGCCGCTGATAACGAATGTGCTCAATGATGACAGACAACTCAATGATGTCATTCTGACCCCGTATCTTATTCTTTCTTTAGGAATGATTCATGACCCCAGAGGCGTTGAGGTTTTACAAAAGATATGGAATAAGATTGATTCCAACAGTATCACGCTTGATTACCATACGAATTTGGCAGTTGCTTTAACGATGCTGGGCAAGAAAAATGATATCGTATTGCCCAAGGTAATTGAGCAAGTCAATCAGACAAAAGACGGCCGTTTACGTTCCTATGCCGTGCATACTCTTGGATTAATGGGTAACAGGGAATCCGCCAAAATCTTTGTGGATGCATTTAAAGACAATGATACTTTTGTTCGTTTTGAAACAATCGGCGCTATTGGATTCTTGCTTGATAAGAATATGATAAATCCAATCAACAAAGTTACTGCAAATAATGTGGATATACCGCTGACGATAATAGCTCATATTCTGCCGATACCGGTATGGTAAATATCGTTGATTGAGAAAATAATGATAGTTTTATATCGGGACGAGAAAAAGGTAATAAACCTTTTCCCGTCCCTTTTCTTTTCATATTATTGCTATAAGAGAGATTACCCCGTATCCGTCATATTAAACACGGAAAATTACAGACAAAGTGCCGGTAATCCTTATAATTAAAGGGGAAAAGACGATTTAGTAATAAAAAGGGGGATAACCCATAAGTAATAAATATAGAAGAGCACTTTTTACTTGATAAAACTACACTATAATATATACTAACCTTTTAAGTCTGAAAAAGGATTAATTATTTTATGAAAAGATATGTAATATTAATAATACTGGTAATCTGTTTATTTTTATTGGTATCGCAGATTAAATATGTCGAAAGCTGCTGCCCGCGTGGAGGCAACAAACCACCACAACCACGACTACCACCACCAGTACCAACACCACTTCGTCCACAATTGGGCATCGGATTACAGCCGTTTGTTCAAAGTGTACAAGCATTATTAGGTGTAGTAGAACCATGGGAGGTTTGGTGGACCAGGAATCGCGATAAATATCTCTCTTTTAGAGAGGATATTCAATGGGTAAAAATAGTGGATTCCGGCGGTACACAATCCGTAACAGCCTATCCAATTTATGAAGAACTTATTAAAGTTTTATCCGATGCTTTATCTGATAAAGACCCGTATATAGCGTTTCGTGCAGCCATTGCACTGGGTAAAATCAAAGACATCCAAATCACCAGTAACATAAATGTTTTAGATATTCTTAAAAAGGCTCATGACAACGATAAACGATTTTTCGTGAGAAATAATGTGTTATTAGCATTAGGATTAAGGGGTGATAGTTCTTCTGCTAAAATTATTAAAGAGGTATTACAAAATGAGAAACCGACGCCGGCATTAACACGTGCTTATGCAATCCTGTCCACAAGTTATATAGTAAACGATACCGAAATATCTAAAATATTAAAAGATATTATATCAGATAGCAGAGATGATACTGAAGTAAGGTCTTGTGCCTGTCTTTCATTAGGCAATCTGAAAGATATTTCTGCAGTGATACTTTTAGGTAAGATACTCAATTTAGCCGAGGCCGGTAGAAAAGAACAACCTTTGCTCAAGGCATATGCGGCTTTAGGATTAGGTCGTATCGGGACTAAAGAAGCCTTGGATGAACTGAAAAAGTCCACCCCAGCCAGTGAGAAAGAACCGGATGTCCGTGCTGCAGTAGTGATAGCATTGGGAATGACCGGGTTAATAGAAGCTAAAGAATTCATCATTCCTTTTTTATCAGATAAAAGAGATTATAAAATTTCTGGTTTAGCTGCTATTTCATTAGCCCAAATCAAAGATGCTAAATCTTATGAACTTATTTCTGAGGCATTCCAGAAAAATAAATCTAATGAAGCTGACGGATTGATGTTAATTGCTTTAGGATTAACCGGTAATGAAAAATCTAAGGCTGATTTAAGAAAAATACTGGAAAATAAGAAAACAAGAAGTTTACTGCAGGCTGCTGCGGCAATTGGATTAGGTTTGCTTAAAGATAGTGAAGCAGTCCCAATAATAGTTAATATGCTCAATGATGAAAAACAGTTGAAGGACGTGCTTGTGACACCGTATCTTATTCTGTCTTTAGGAATGATTCAAGACCAGAAAGGAGCTGAGGTTTTACAGAAGATATGGGATAAGATTGAACCCAATAGTCCTCTACTTCCTTATCATACCAATGTAGCAGTTGCTTTAACGATGTTAGGCAAGCGAAAAGAGGTCGTTTTACCGAAGTTAATTCAACAAGCCAACCAAATAAAAGACCCTCTTTTAAGGTCATATGCATTACATGCCATTGGATTAGTAGGGGATAAAGAATTATCTCAAGTCTTTGTAGAGGCATATAAAGATAACAATATTTCTGTTCGATTTGAGACGGTTGCCGGCATCGGATTTTTGCTGGATAAAAATAAAATTAATCCACTTAACAAAATAACGGCTGATAATATTGATATAACCACGCTAATAATGAACCATATTTTGCCAATACCAGTATGGTAGTTGTCGGAAGCAGTCTTTTTATTGCTACCCTGTGCCTTCGGCAGATCCGCCTCTGGCGGACAAGACACTGACGCTTCTCAGCCCGTTAGTCCCGAATGCTGGGATGAATGGAATGTAAGACTTTCTGACCCCGATGAACTCGGGGCGGTTTCGCTTCTAACGGGACATGGTAAATATTGTTGATTGACCATCCGTTAGAGATAGATAGTCTTGCAATCTCTAATAAAAAAGGTTCTAAGTTATGGATATAGCCAACAATAAATCTAACCAGCCTGATCAGATGTTCCATCAGGCAAATAAAATCCCTGCCCGACTGGCAGGCGGGTCTAACGGGGCGAATAAATTTTATATATTTATAGCAATTATGGTATTTGTAATAGCTATATCAAACATATGTTTAGACCAGAATAACAGGAGTAATAAACCTTCTATCCCGGAATATTTGAAGGAATGGCGTGATTTGATAGGGCATAAATCTCCCGTTCGTTCAGTGGCTTTTAGTCCGGATAGTAAAATAATCGTATCGTCTGATGACGAGGGAATTATTAAACTGTGGGATGTTTCAACCGGTAAAGAGATACGGACTTTATCGGGACATACTAATGTGGTTTGGGCTGCCTGTTTTAGTCCGGATGGTAAAATGATAGCTTCCGGGAGCGATGATGCCACCATAAGATTTTGGGACCCGGCAAAATCAAAAGAAATACGTGTATTAGAACAATCAGCACAGATATGGGGAATTGCTTTTAGCCCTAATGGTAAATTACTTGCTGCCGGTAGTGAAGACGGGACTATTATAATACTGGAATTACCATCAGGGAAGGAGATTAGTAAATTATCAGGACATAATGCCCAGGTATTTACGGTGTGTTTTAGCCCGGATAGTAAATGGTTAGCATCCGGTGCTCATGATAATACCGTTAGACTTTGGGATGTATCCGGTGGCGAAGAGATATGCACTCTTTCAGGCCATCGTCATCTTGTTTTTTCCACCGCTTTTAGTCCTAACGGTAAGATTCTTGCTTCCGGCAGTTTTGATAATACCATCAAACTCTGGGATGTTATTGCAACTACAGAAATCAGGTCTTTAAAAGGACATACTCAACGAATTCGTTCTGTTTCTTTCACTCCTGACGGCACAAAAATTGCTTCAGGAAGCGAAGATGCTGCTATAAAAATATGGGATACTTCAACCGGTAAAGAAATTCAGACTCTTTCGGGACATAAGGATGGGGTTCATTCAGTATCTTTTAGCCCGGATGGACAATTGCTTGCTTCAGCCGGTATTGATAAAACCATAAAAATCTGGAAGTATACATCACAAGACAAAAAATAACTTATCACCCACTGGGTGACCCTGTGGGTCATTTTATATATCCCTATTAACGCGATACTATAAGAAAGATATTGGAAAATAAGAGATGAAGAGAATAGGTATCTATATCAGTATAAGATTTATCCTATTCTTAGTTCTTTTTCCTGTTTCCATATTTGGTTGTATAACCAATTATCCGTCTCAGCCGCAGGCAAAATGGAAGGAAATAAAAAGCTTAATCGGTCATAATCGGTGTGTTAATTGTGTAAATTTTAGCCATGACGGCAAACTTCTTGTTTCTTCAAGTTATACTATTAAAATCTGGGATGTAGCTACCGGCGCAGACCTTAATACACTTAAGGGGCATCAAGGATATATTACCTCCGTTATATTTAGCCTGGATAATAAGTTTATCGTTTCAGGATGTTTAGATAAAACTATAAGATTCTGGGATGTTGCCTCAGGACAGCAAATAAAAATATTGGGCGAAATGAATGACAATCAGATATGGTCGCTTTCTCTTAGTCCGGACGGACGGTTTCTTGCTTCAGCCAGCGATACCGAGGTTATTATATGGGATATGGCTACCGATAAGGAATTTAATGTCCTGAGCGGACATAAGAAAACCGTTTATTGTGTTGCCTTTGCACCGGATGGTCAAACCATCGCATCAGCCAGTGTTGATAATACAATCAAAATATGGGACATATATAAGAATGTTGAACTCTATACTCTTATAGGCCATACCAGCACGGTGGCTTTTGTTACTTTCTCTCCGGATGGTCGCTTTCTGGCTTCCGGAAGTTACGATAAAACGGTTAAAATTTGGGATATATCAACCGGTAAAGAAATAAGAACACTCTTGGGACATAAATATTATCTTTGTGGTCTTGCTTATAGTCCGGATGGTCAAATCCTTGCTACCTCTGACTGGGATACAATGATTAAAATATGGGATACTAAAACCTATAAAGAAGTCCAGGCATTAACCAGCCATGCTGATAAAGCCTGTTATATTACCTTTAGCCCGGATGGCAAGTTGTTTGCATCAGGCAGCAAGGATACGCTTATAAAATTGTGGCAGAAAGAAAAATAACCATCTTATAATCGGCTTGCCTCGTTAGAAGCGTTTCTGAATGTTGTTTAAACACACATCTTCCGACCTCTTACGGGGCGAGCTTCAATGCGGTAGTCCCGTCAGGGATAAAACCAGTTAAATACTTGACGTATAAGGCGTCGTTTTATATATTTAGGGCATACTAAAGATTGGCTTGCATTTTACAGAAAGAGTGTCTTGTAATCCGCGTAAATAAAGGGAAGGAAGGCACCGTGCGTGTCACGCAAGGCAGGAGGAATTACGGATTCCGAATTAATAATATATTACTAATATTAAAAAAAGGAATGAATTATGAATAAAAAGAAATGGATAATGATAATAATCGGCGTATTTATTGGTTATCTTGCTACTTTTAATCATGTCGGTTGCGGAGCCGGCAGCAGTAGTGGTGGTAGTAGTGGAGCTACCACCGCCAAAACACAACTGGTATGGAAAAATGGTTCTCTGGGGGCATGGAATGGTAATATACTAACAGGCGCTATTGTTATTGATACAGCAAACGACGCAACCTGGTCCAGCGTAGCTATAACGGATACTGTAAGCGCCGGCATCCCTTCCCTGCAACTAAGTTCTGATACCTTTAGTGTGGAATGGTTGCAGTTTGAGGTCAATAATGCGCAAAATTGCAGTGAGTTCCGCAATGGACATCTGCAATTTAATATGCGGCTGGAAACAACAGATATATCAGAAATTAAAGTAACGGCATCTAACGGTAGTTTGACTGATAACACTTATGTGGTTCTTTCAGTAGGTGCTTTTAATACTTCGCAATTTACCCATGCGAGCATTCCACTAAAAAACATGCTCGGTAATAACTTTAGCATCGTAGAGTTTATAATGATGTTAAGAATTACAAGAGGTAGTTTGACTCCTGATATACCTTTGGTAACTCTTAACGATGTAAAATGGACAACCGATTAAAATCGTTTGTTAGAAGGACACTTCCCGTCGTTTGTTGATTTATAAGACAGCATCAAGGCATCGTTTTATTAATTTACAGTATCAGGATAACCGCAGAGCAATAATTCTCACGGTTTAATTGGTAGGTAACCCCAGATTAGTAGAGTTAAGAGTTTCTAACAAAATGGAATTATTGCGTTGATTATTCTTGACTAAAAGCCCTTTTACATGTAGCTTAGTATATTATTAGTGATTAGTGTAAAGAATAAATTTTACTTAGAAGTATAACTCGTTAATGGTTTCCATAGAAAGGAGGTATGATTTATGAAATATAATATGCTATTCGTTTGTCACACCTCCGATGAGTTGCTCGTTTTCAGTCGTTAAAATCTGGGGACATCAGAAAGACCAGGCATTTCTGATTGCATCAAAGCCGCGGGTGTGTAACACACGCACCTGCGGCTTTTTTATTAATCCACTATCAGGAGGCTTTGCTCCGGGGAGCGGCAACTCTGTCTCCCGTAAATCAACTTAAAAACTATCAGAAAAGGAGAAAAAGATAATATGGTAGACTTACAGGCGATGACCGAGATAACCTTTCGCGCGTATCTTGAAAAACGAATCCAACGCCATGCCGAGACATTAGTCAAGGCCGGCAGTTGTTGTCTCACAGAAGCGATAAAACAATCAAGAAATGCGTGTCAGTCACAGTTTCCAGAGGGTCTGGCGTCAAAAACCAACCACCTATTCTCAATCATTGATGGGAACCTCGGTACAATAGTTGGCAATATCTGGTTCAGGGTGAATTATGAAGGACCGAAACCATCCGCCGAAATCCACGATTTCCTGATATATGACGAATTTAGACGTAAGGGATATGGAAGACAAGCGATGACGGCATTGGAGAACAGATTTAGGGAATTGGGGATAGAGTCGGTTCTTCTTTGGCTGAAACCTGATAACCAAGCAGCACAAGCCTTGTGCCGGAAATCAGGGTTCAATATCGTTGGCACTTTTATGAGGAAAAAGTTATCGGCTCCAACACCGCACAGCACTGTGAGATTAGAGCCGATGACCAAGGAGGTTGTTAGGCTCTATGTCGAGGAGCAGATACAACGCCATGCCGAATTGGAAGCCAGGAATTCTAAATGTTCGCTTTCGGATGCATTGGAGAAAGCAAGGAGAGACTACGAGGATGAGTTCCCGGAGGGTTTGGCGTCAGAGAACAATTACCCGTTCTCAATCATCGATGCCGGTCTCGCTTCACCAGTCGGGTTTATCTGGTTTGGGATGCACCACGAAGGATCGGGGCTGACGGCATTCATTGAGGAATTCCGAATCAACGATGAATTACAACGAAAAGGCTATGGAACACAATCGCTTATGGCATTGGAGCACAAAGTGAGGGAATTGGGGGGAGATACCGTTTCTCTCTTTGTGCAAGTGCACAACCAAGCAGCACAAAGGTTGTATTTCAGAGTAGGCTATAACATCACGGGTATTGAGACTAAGAAAAGTTTGATTGCTTCGACATCGTACACAGATTAAGAAAAATAAGACGCGGGACATGCCGCCCTTCAGAGGCGGGTAACTATGGCTTAATTTACTTTGACATACTCGGTATTGAGCTTGTAGAGTCATCCGTGCTAATTTCTTGACATACAAAAGGACGTTTTATTAATTTACAGTATCAGGGAAACCGCAGAGCAATAACTCCAGTAGTTTAATTAGTAGG
>JAZDFP010000152.1:0-2275 GCA_043807745.1 Planctomycetota bacterium | reverse complement strand
AAGTAAAAGGTAACATATCTAAGGTATTATATAAGAAGAGATGGACAGCATAGATTATTCAAACATTAAATTCTATGAAGGTCTGGGGTTCAAGTGTGGTGTGGAAATACATCAACAACTCCTGACCAAAAAGAAGTTATTTTGTAATTGCCCGGCAGGTAGATATTCCAAAATCCACGATGCAGAAATACTACGGAATATGCGGCCTACCCTTTCAGAGCTTGGTGAATATGACGGTTGTGCCTTGATGGAATTCAAAACCAAGAAAGAAGTTATTTACCAACTTAATAGAGAGTCTGTCTGCACATACGAGATGGATGATACGCCGCCCTTTATGGTCAATCAGGAAGGACTTGATATTGCCATAGAGATTGCGCTTATGCTCAATTGCAGTATTGTTGATGAGATGCATATCTCACGGAAGCAATATCTTGACGGCAGTATCCCAACCGGCTTCCAGAGAACTGCCGTAGTGGGTATTAACGGCTGGATCCCATACAAAAACAGGAAGATAGGGATAAGTCATATCTGTTATGAGGAAGATGCCTGTCGTGAGGTAAGTGATATTGGTCATCAGATAATGTTCAAGACGGACCGGCTTGGAATGCCGCTTATTGAGGTTATTACTTGTGCTGATATAAGAACACCTTATGAGGCAGGTGATGTGGTGACTGAAATCGGCCGTTTGATGCGGGCTACAGGTAAAGTCCGCCGCGGTATCGGCTCGGTCAGACAGGATGTTAATGGCAGTATTGCCGGAGGCAACCGTGTTGAGATTAAAGGCGTACCTCAAATCGGTTGGATTCCTCAGCTTTTGCATAACGAGGCATTAAGACAACATGCATTACTTGATATCAAGCAGATTCTGGTACAACGAAATATTACAGAAAATAATATTAATGTCATCAAAACAGATTTGACTAAGGTTCTTTCCAAGACTAAATCGGAAATTATGAAGAATAATCTTGTTAGAGGTAATATCATTGGCGGCATAAAAATATGCGGTATTGCCGGACTATTTAACCACCAGACCCAGCCAACCAAGACTTTTGCTGATGAGATAGCCGGCCGAATCCGCGTGATTGCCTGTCTGGATATTATGCCTAATTTTTTCCATACAGATAATTACCCGACTTATGCAGGTTCAAATGACGACCTTTATTTGATAAGAAAATTTCTTCAAATAAGCAATGATGATGTAGGCGTGATTATTTGGGGCAGTAAACAGGATGTTACTACAGCACTGGAAGAAATAAGATTAAGAATAATTGATGCTATCAGAGGCATTCCCAACGAGACGCGCCAACCTTTCAGAAACGGTCTCACTGATTTTGAGCGGATACTTCCCGGACCTAATCGGATGTATCCTGATACCGATTCTCCGCCCACCACGATTACGAAAGAAAGGATTACAAAGGTTCGGCAAAATCTGCCTGATGCACCATGGCAAAGAGAGAAGCGGTATATTGAATTAGGAATTAATTATGTAATTGCCAGAGAATTAACGATTTCCGCTAAGGCGTCTTTGGCAGATAAAATTCTCGCCGCTAATAAAATCAATCCGATTCTGGTAGGGGTGGTAATAACCCAAGGGCTTAAAGCCTTACGCCGGAAGGATGTTGATGTAAATAAGATTACTGATGAATCACTATTTGAATTATTTGAACTTTACTCTAAAGGTATGTTCTGTAAAGAAATCATAATGCCACTTATAGAGAAACTTGCAAAAGATAATTCATTGAGCATAAAAGATATTATCACCAAAGATAACCTTTCGGTTATTCCTGAAGAGAAACTTGATGCGATTATAAACCAGACCATCAAAGAGAATCAATTCAAATCTTTTAAGAATAACAAGAAAGACTTATCCAGAAAGATGACCGACTTCTACGCCGGTAAGGTAATGAAAAAATACAAGGGGAGAATGAACGGGCAGGTTTTGAGGGCAATTCTTGAACAGAAATTACTAAAGATTTCTTAAGTTCATTTCATATGAGTTAATATGAACTCCTTCACCTCAGGTAGTCCGCCTTGAAGAATAAGATAACCATCGTGTGGTTCGCGTTCGGTTATCTCACGTGCTATTGGTGTGAGCATCATTTCTTTTACCTTCTTCTGGTCTTTGGTGTGTCCCAATACCCAGCATAGTTTCATATATGCAACTTCAGGCAACATATTCTCGCAGGGGATAATGCCGATATCCAAAAGGTCTCTACCCGTATCATAGACATACATCTGAACATAACCCCAGAGTGTCTGGACCGTCATCACCACC
>JAZDFP010000151.1:0-2911 GCA_043807745.1 Planctomycetota bacterium | reverse complement strand
AACAAAACCAAGAAATCAAAAGGGGTAAAAAAGGAGACTAAACTTCCGCCCCGAAGACCGAATGAACAGTTACTACCGAAAAGATAGCCACAGATTACACAGATTAACTTAAGGGTTAATAATCCTTTGCGCTCTCTGCGTCTCTGCGGTGAATAAGGAGTTAAACAAATATGGGAACGATTAGTGAAGTTAAACTGGCGGTTCTGACTGACATTGCCGAAGCCGGCGATGTTCAGGTGGAGCGCTGGAAACGAGGCACCAAGAATAATGCCGACCTGACCTACCAGCAACTGCAACTGGCAATAGGCAATGAGTCAGATTATAAGGCGAAATTGGCTCTGCCTGCCGCGACCGGATTTGCGCCGTTGCTTAATCCGGGCTTTGTGTCACGTTCAGGTCTTGACCGTAACCGGATTGTCCGCAAGCAGGCGGATAATATCGCCAAGAGTTACGATAATTATATCGGTTCTCTGGCACAGGCGTTTGAAACGGTTGATGGCGAACCTTGTAAGAGATACAAGGAGTCCATTGATGCCTCAGCCGAGCTCTATAGCCAGAAGGTGGAGAAGAACGTCCTGCATTTTAACGGCTCACGAGAGATTGGTATAGGTATGGCGCCGATTGCCGCAATGTGGCTGACCGGAGATGGTACCGTTGAAGGGCATCTCAGGGGCGATGACCATGTCGGTTTGGGCGGGCCGGTTAACGTGGCTCGGAGCACGCCTGATATGAGAACTGCCCTGAAATCGGCGATTGTCAACCGGATAGTGCAGTCAGGCAAGGTGCTGATTAGCGCAGACTGGGACCCGACCGTAATCACGGCGGAGAACGACCATATCAATGACCTGATTGCGTCATTGCAGAACGCGGCTTATGTGGCTTTTGCTACTGCCGGCGTTTCGCATTGCGATTGGGTCTTGATTGACGGACGTAAATATCTGGAGATTATAGTAGCAACGCCGTAGTAAAATACGGTAACCACAGATAAACACAGATGGACACGGATTTAACTCTGTGCCCTCTGTGCCTCTGTGGCAAAACGAATAAAGTAAACAGATTTAGCGGATATATCTGATTAATCAGTTTAATCCGCTTACAAAGAAAGGAATTTGATTATGTCACTAAAACCTTATGAAGTAAAGACGTCTCATATCGCAACCTATGCGGTAACGACATCCAAGATTGCTAAATGCGCGGTTACGACCGATAAGATAGCCGATGACGCAGTAACAAGCGCTAAGTTACAGGATGGTGCTGTAACTGCCAATAAGATTAAGGATAAGGCAATCACCACCGATAAGATTGCTGATAAGACCATCACGCAGGATAAATTGGTCCTGCCGATAACACCGCCATCAGCGATTACCAGGCCGATTAGCCCGCAGGTTGAAAGCGCGGAAATCAATGATGGCGCAATTACCAGAGCAAAGATAGCGGTCAATGCGGTTGAGAGCGATAATATCAGGGATGATAATGTTACTTCAAGCAAATTAGCGTCAAGCGCGGTTACGACTGCCAAGATAGCCGATAGCGCTGTTACTAAAATAAAACTGGCTTCCAATTCAGTCGGGTATTTAGAGATTATTAACGGTTCGGTTGAGCCAAGACATATCCGGGCAGTTGATACTCCGGCTAACGGTGAAGTCCCTTCTTACAATCAGGTACAGGAAAGGTTTGAGTGGGTTGCTCCGGGTGGCGGGGTATCAAGACCATTGGTGCCACCAGTCACTTCAGAGGAGATAGCTGATAATGCAGTGAGCAGTGAAAAGTTAGCAGTGAACAGTGTAATAACAGAAAAGATTGCCGATGGTGCGGTGACGATACCTAAATTAGGTTTTAAGGTTGTGGGAGTTGTGGTCCTGCAAGGACAATATAACGGAGATTCGGCTAATGACCCTGATTTGGTCAATGGACAAATTTTGGGATTCTATCCGACCAATCAAAGGAGCGGAGAGATTCAAATAATAGCCCTGAATATATTCGGTTCAGTCAGGGTTACCCTGCTTGCCCCGGCGTTGTATGATAGTAGATTTAGTGTGATTGTGCTGAGGGCGTAGGGAAAGATAGCCACTAAGGCACGAAGACACTAAAAGAAATCAATAGGTTTTTTTCGGGGGCAGGGGATAAATACGTAGCCACCCTCCTACGTCCCACGGGGACTTCGGCGGGCAGGCAGATTACACAGATTTAAGAAAGAGGAACACGAATAGCCCACTGGGTCACCCTGTGGGTGGCACGAATGCGGCGAATGACCCACTGGGTCACCCTGCGGGTGACACAAATATTAAAATATAATTTCTTATTCGTGTAATTCGTGTTTAATTCTTGGTTTTGTGGTTCTTTCTAACGTGGTTGTCGGATGCAGTCGCTCCGATGCTACCCTGTGCCTTCGGCAGATCCGCCTCTGGCGGAATAGTCTGCGGGTTCTAATGAGTATGAGCCTAATCCGCTGGTGAGCGAGCGCATTGCAGATGCATATCCGAAGGTTTCGGCAATGGGTATCTTTCCGTGAATCCGCCGCATTTGGCCTAATGAGTCTATGGCTTCTATTATGCCGCGGCGTTTGTTCAGGTCATTGATAATGTCTCCCAGATTCTTTTCAGGGGTAATAATCTCAAATTTCATAATGGGTTCTAAGATAATGCTCTTGTTCTTTTTGAGGGCGTCATTGAAAGCCAGCGATGCGGCGGCGCTAAATGCCGTATCAGACGATTTCAGGTGTTGATATGCTCCGCCGGTAATGATAATCCTCATATAAATCAGGGAATAGCCGGCAATCGGTCCGGAAAGAACCGTGGTTTTAAGCGTGTCTTCTATCGGTAATATAAATTGTTTAGGAATCTTGTCACCAGCCAGGTTTTGGATAATCGGACGGACGCTGGTTTTATCTGGTTCTAATCTGACGGTAACA
>JAZDFP010000150.1:0-4403 GCA_043807745.1 Planctomycetota bacterium | reverse complement strand
AGTGAAATAGGCAAGAAACTTGATTTTATCTGTCAGGAAATGTTAAGAGAGATAAATACCATCGGTTCCAAATCTATTGATACGGTAATTACTTATGCGGTAATTTCCTTAAAAAGTGAACTCGAGCAAATAAAGGAACAGATACAAAACATTGAGTAAAACAACTATAAAAAAACAGATTGTGGTTATTTCCGGACCTTCGGGCGTGGGCAAAACAACTTTATGTAATCATCTTATTCGTAAAGAACCACGGCTTAAACCTTGTGTTACAGCAACAACCAGAGTGCCACGACAGGGTGAAATCGATGGTCGGGACTACTTTTTTATCAGCAAGAGCGATTTTAGAAGTGGCATAAAAAATAAGAAATTTGTTGAGTATACCAAACTTTTTGGTAATTATTATGGGACTCCGATTGATTCATTAAACTCCATATTTAATGAGGGTAAATATCCTTTATTACGAGTAGATGTCAAGGGCGCTGGTAATCTTAAACGGCAAGGTTTTAAGGGTGTTTATATCTTTATATTGCCGCCTGATATAAAAACATTGAAGCAGAGATTGGTAAAAAGGCAGGGTAAAGAATCGCGCTCCGAGTTAAATCAGAGATTAAAAAGGGCAAGACGGGAGATGAAATATTATCAGAATTATGATTATCAAGTCATAAACGATAAAATCCCCGGTGTCGTTAAGGAAATTCATAATATCATAAAAAAACATCTATATTTTAGGTAATAGCGTTTATATTAAGAGGAGGTAATAAAAATAATTACTATGACAGAAAAACAATACGAATCAACCACAGATGATATAATGCAGAAATATGAGTCGGCGCTGGATAAAGTTGGCGGACGGCTTAAACTGACAAGTATTCTTATTCAGCGTTTGAAAGAACTCCGGCACGGAGGACTAAAACAAAAAGGGTCTTTTAACACTATTATGGAGATTTTGTTAAATGAGATACTTGACGGCGATTTGACATGGGAAGAACCCAAGAAACAGAAAAAATGAGATCAAGAATACAAAGAAACAAAAAGAATGTCTTATCGGGGAAAGAAATCGGCATCGGAGTAACAGGCAGTATTGCGGCTTATAAATCTGCTGAAATAGTTTCATATCTGCACCAGCAAAAGGCTCGGGTAACGGTATTGATGACCAAATCCGCAACTAAATTTATATCACCTTTGACATTCCAAGCGCTTTCACATAATAAAGTTCTTGTAGATTTATTTGATGATACTTATTATTTTGACCCTCAACACATCGTTCTTTCCGAGAAATTGGACCTGCTATTGATTGCACCGGCAAGTGCGAATATAATCGGTAAAATTGCGTCAGGTATTGCGGACGATATACTTTCTACTGTTATTACTTCCTTAAAGCCATCCGATGTGATAATCGCTCCGGCTATGAATGAAAAGATGTATCTCAATCCGATTATTCAAAGGAATATTGCAAGTCTTAAGAAAACCGGGTATCATTTCATTGAACCCGAAAAAGGTTCTTTAGTTTGTGGTTCTGGTATAGGCCGCCTGCCTCATCTTGATACGATAATAAAAGAGATTGAGAATCGTATATAGTAATTCGTTAATGAACTACTAAAAACCGAAACACAAAACTATGAAAATTCTAATAACAGCCGGTCCTACCCACGAATATATAGACCGGGTGCGTTATCTATCCAATGCCTCCTCAGGTAAAATGGGTTATGAATTGGCTCGTGCCGCACGGGATAGCGGGCATAAGGTTGTCCTTGTATCCGGACCGACTTGTCTGAAAGCACCGGATGGTATTAAATTAATAAAGGTTATTTCAGCAAAGGAGATGTATAAGACAACAACTAAATTATTCGCTGATACTGATGTTCTTATTATGGCGGCTGCGGTAAGCGATTACACACCATCTTCTTATTTCAATGGCAAACTAAAGAAGCAGAATAAAAATATAATACTAAAATTCGCTCCGACAATTGATATTCTTAGAACATTGGGTAATAGAAAAAAGAATCATATCCTGATAGGATTCGCATTACAAGTAAAAGACAGCCGGGAAAATGCCATCAAGAAACTGCATCAGAAAAATCTTGATTATGTGGTCTTGAATTCGCCTGATGCCTTTGGTAAGGATAATTCTACAGCGGAGATTTGGAGTAAAAAAGGTCTTATCAAAAGATTCGTTAACACTTCTAAACGACAGATAAGTAAATTTATAATACGGTTAGTCAAAGTTGATAAATAATATGTCTTTTTGGGAAATCATTATTCTAAGTATTATCCAAGGCGTTGCGGAATTCTTGCCAATATCCAGTTCCGGACATCTGGTTATTGCCAATCAATTATTTGGATTAAATAATCCGGAAACAAATCTTTTATTGATTATACTACTTCACTTAGCATCTCTTATTGCCATACTTATCAGTTTTTATGAGGAGATTATAGACATAATCACAAATAACTTTAGGGTGTTATTTTTAATAATTGTTGGTACGATTCCAGCGGGACTTATAGGCTTCTTTTTATCAGACTATATAGGACAATTATTTACGAAACCATTTGTGGTGGGTATTGGGTTAATGTTAACCGGCTTATATATGATGCTGTCGGAGTTACACTGGAAGAGTGCACCAACCTCATTAGAACGGGCTGGCATAAAACAAGCCTTGTGGGTGGGTATAGCACAGGCAGTTGCCATCATCCCGGGTATTTCCCGTTCCGGTTTAACATTAGCAACCGGTTTATTTAATGGTTGGGAGAAACAATCAGCCATAAAATTCTCATTCTTGTTAGCCATACCGGTGATGCTTGGAGCATCTTTACTCAAGATTAAAGATTTTAGTAAACTTTCCGTATCATTTCAGCCGATACCTATATTAGTCGGCTTTATCATCTGTTTAGGCGTTAGTTTGCTATCCATAAGTTTTCTGGTAAAAATGGTAAGGCGTGGCCACCTATCATATTTTGCGTGGTATTGTCTTATTGTCGGGCTATTTGTTGTTATCTTTATATGATAGGTTCACGAACTTAGTAATTTCCACTTCCACGCAGGAGATTAACTGACTTATTTTACCATATGCTTAATACCCAACAAAAATCTAACCGTCCTACAAAATTATTAATAGGTGTATTTTTAATTATCCTAACCATATTCTTAATGGTTAGTCTGGTTAGTCATACGACCACAGATAATCCCGACCAACACTATACCGATATGGGGAAAACAGGTTTTAGTAATTGGGGAGGGCGGATTGGCGACTTTTTTGCCACTGATTTATTCTTGCTATTCGGGATAGTTTCTTACCTTATTGTTGCAATGATTGGGTTATGGGGTGTTTTCCTTATTCGGCGTAAACAGATTTCCATTATTTCACTTAAGATATTTTCTCTTATCATATTCATAATAGCCTCTTTAACTTTTGCCGACCTGATAACTCCATCGGGGTTTACTTCCGGTCGGATGGAATCTTTAGGCGGTATAAGTGGCAGTCTCCTTGCTAAATTCATCACTCGTAATCTCGGTTCTGTTGGAGGATATCTTGTAACTCTTTTTATTCTTGGCGCTTCTCTCATACTGGCAACGGATTGGCTTGCTTACGACATCACAGCCAGGTTTTCTCGTGCGATGTATAACGTTTTTGCTAAGGTAATTTCTTATCTTAATTCTTTCCGTCGTAAAATGGACCAAAAACAAAAGACAGATAGAATGATTCAACAATTACAGCATAAACAGGTAATTCCTCCTGCAATTAATGCTGATACTTCTCTTCCGCCTATAGAGAATAATGAAGAAGAAGATAAAAAGACTCCTACCCCGCACATAACTGACAACCCTGCTCAGCAAAGCAGCCAGTTATGTGCGGGGACTAAACAGCCAAAAGGTGAATTTAAACTGCCCGGTTTAGAATTGCTGGAGGACCCTGAAGAAATATCTCAATCAGAGGGAGCAGAAGAAGTCAAAGATAAAATAAAAGTGATTGAAGAGACATTGCATAATTTTGGAGTTGAGGCAAAAATAGTGAATGTGGAACGCGGGCCGGTGGTAACAAAATATGAGATAGAATTAGCGCCCGGTATAAGCATTCATAAGGTTGCCGGAATGATTGATGACCTTTCTATTGCTCTTAAATCGCCTAATGTAACTATAGAGTCGCCTTTACCAGGGAAATCAACGGTTGGCTTAGATGTTCCTAATACCTATAAGGGTATTGTCAGACTTAAAGAATTAATAACCGTTGATGGAGACGATGAGTCTGTCTTGCCGTTATTCCTGGGTAAAGATGCTGCTGGCACACCGGTTATCCGCGATTTAGATGACATGCCTCATTTATTGATTGCCGGAACAACCGGTTCAGGTAAATCCATCTGTATTGGTAGTATTATTTTAAGTTTACTGATGAAACGCACTCCTG
>JAZDFP010000149.1:0-2724 GCA_043807745.1 Planctomycetota bacterium | reverse complement strand
ATCATACAGCACCCGTTCCTTTGTTTTCTGGATACCAAGTGCTTCTCTTTTCTTATTAATATGGTCAATGATAAGCCCTGCCATTTTACCTGCATCAGGTTCAAAAGCCCATTTGCCTTTATATATATTCTCGTATTCCTTAAACAGATGATTAGTCAAAGCCTCGCTACCGCTTGTAGGCCAGGTAGCACCGAATACGACCAAAGCACCTGAAGCCACAAAATACTGGCCGATAGCAATCGCTTTTTCACTCATCCATTCCGGTGCACAACCAGCCACAGGTAAATCAGAGACATCGGTACCGAGTCCACCTTCACGAACCATCTCGGAGCAGGCAACCAGGATGCGACTATTATCTACACAGGCACCACAGTGTAAGACCGGCGGCATCCCTACGGTTTCACAAACTTCCTTTAAACCTTTACCAGCAGCAGTAGCGGCTTCAGGTATCAAAAGCCCTTCTTTGGCGCAGGCAATCGCGGCACAACCGGTTTCTACTACCAGAATATCATTACCTATCAGTTCTTTTACGAGATTAATATGGCTTTTGTCGTGGGGTGTTCTGGGATTATTACAACCAACGACACCAACGACACCGCGAATCCGTCCATTAATTATATTATCATTAAGCGGACGATAAGAAGCGCGGAATGAACCGCCTAACATATAGTTGATTGTCTCGTGTGAGAAGCCGGCAATCAAATCCATTTTGTTATCGGGAATCATAACCTTACCGCGGCGTGGATAATTTTCTACGGCAGCACGGATTATCTTTTTGGAAATATTCAAGGCATCGTTCTCGTGAAATTCAATATGCTCGGCACCGGGCATTTTCGCTTTAGGGTTAGTGGTAATAATCTTAGTATGAAAACATTTAGCAAGGTTCGGCAGTGCTTGCATAACACATTGGACATCAACAATCATCGCCTCCACTGCACCGGTAATAATAGCTATTTCCTGTTGCAAGAAATTTCCGGCAATCGGAACTCCATGCCTTAATAGGATTTCGTTACCGCTGCAACACATACCGACAAGATTAATACCCTTAGCGCCTTTTTGTTTAGCCAGGTTAATTAATTCCGGATCGCGTGCGGCACGCGCGACCATCTCCGCTAAAAGAGGTTCGTGTCCGTGAACAATAATATTCACCTCATCATTTTTAAGAACACCTAAATTTACCTGGGCACGAATCGGAATAGGAGTTCCGAACATAATATCCTGCAATTCGGTCGCAATCATTGAACCGCCCCAGCCATCTGCCAAAGCACAGCGACTTCCCTGAAGCATAATATTTTTATAATCCTGGTCAACTCCCATGGCTGTGCGATGCATCATCTCCACGACTTCGCGGTCAATACTTCTGGGCGCAACGCCTAACTCATGCCAGAGTTTCTGGCGTTTCTCAGGTGCTCGTTTTAAAAGAACAAGTTCGCCTTCCGATTTACTAAATTCAGCAAGACATTTAGACCCTAATTCTTCGGCTATTTCTTCTTTAGAACGTTTTTCGGTCTTGACCCCAAAATCCTTTGCCAGAGATTTAAGTTTTACTTCATCCTGGATTTCGTATCCGGTGATTTCTTTACGAGCCGCCGCAATAAAAGTTTTAGTTACTTCTCTGCCGTGGTCGGAATGTGCGGCAGTACCAGCTGCAATTGCTCTGGCAAAATTACGTGCCGCAACCGTGTTTATATCAGCACCGCAAACACCTACGCTTTCCTCAGGTTTCTTGGGATTAAACCGGCATGGTCCCATATAGCAATGCTTGCAACAACTACCGGTGGCACCAATCGGACAGGGCTTTATTTTTAATGCTCGCTGAAACGCTGTATCATACTTATTCTCAGAGGCGTATTCTAACATCTTTATCGTTGCGGAACAAACAGACTGCTTCTCGCCCACAGGGTCATTTCCCTTAGACTTAATATCTTCCTTTACGGTTGTGCTCATAACAAAATTCCTCCTTCCAGAGAATCTATTATAGATTTGATTTCTTGTTTTGTTTGATAATCCAATTCGACTATTTCCATCCTATCTAATTTAGTAATCAAATCAGAATAAGATATATTTCCAATTACTTTTATTTTGTCAAGGTAATTAAAAACAAATTGTTTATCATTCTCTGATTTGATTTTATTAGCAATAGCAACTATTCTTTTTATTCCGATTTGTTCAGCGAGTATTTTTATTCTCTGGGCGGTATGGATACTCCGTAATCCCGGCTCAACAATTATAATCATATAATCTACTGCATCAGCTGTTGAACGACCTAAATGTTCAATTCCTGCCTCCATATCTATAATAACTCGCTCATCTCTATCCAGTAACAGATGTCTGATTAACGATTTAATTAAAGAACTCTCGGGACAAACACAACCGCTACCGCCGGTTTTAACGCCACCCATTACCAGAAGTCTAATACCATTATGAAGGTAAGCAATCTTATCAGTCAGGTCATCAACTCTGGGATTAAGTTTAAACATCTGTCCCAGTGTGCCCGGTTTGGCACCTGTTCGTTCTTCTATCAATTCAGACATCTCGCTTAAAGGAATTATTTTATCTGACTCCGGGAATCCAAGAGCTTCACCTAAACTTGCTACAGGGTCAGCATCTATAGCTAACACTTTATAACCATCTTGTACCCACGCTTTTGCTAAAAGTGAAGCAACGGTGGTTTTACCTACCCCTCCTTTACCTGTAATCGCAATCTTCATTAAATAAAATCCT
>JAZDFP010000148.1:0-4239 GCA_043807745.1 Planctomycetota bacterium | reverse complement strand
GGTCGGTCGTAGCGCTCGCCTGAGCGATACCGGCTTGCGTGGTTGTGGTAGTAGTATTAGCGACATAACTAGTCACAGTCTCGGCTGTATATTGAATGCTATCACTGGGATAAACGACGAATTGTACTTGTGCCTGATTATCGGTTATAATTACATCCAATTTTACTATTAGCAGATAAAAAAGAGCAATTCCTATTATCATAATACCGCATACAATAAGCCATGCATATACTTTTTCTTTTTTCCTGGCTTGTTTATAATGCAGGAATAATTTTAATAAGTATGCCAGAGAGGTTAAACTCTCCCTTTTTTCCTGTGATAAGGTCTGATTAAAGTTTGTTTCCATTAAATCAACTCCTTTCTGATTCAGTCTTCGTAGCGTGCATAAACGACAATATTGTATCTCCCAAAGTGATTTATGTCAATGAGATTTTTATTCGCGGGATATATTTTAATTTTATCGCAACTCCAATTTCTTATAAATCGTTTTGATATTTACATTCTTCTGTGTAATCTTGATGGCTTCGGGTATCTTGGATGGCGTATAAAATCCGAGATGTCGTCTGAGCCGTTCAATCTTTTCTGCCGTTTTCAATGAACTGTCTCTTACTACCATTATTGGCACTTTATTTTCTTCTGCCTTGCTGAGAATGACTTCAGGCGGATAGAGTTTACCGGTCAGAATGAGACAATCGGCGTTGCTTTCTAAAGCGGCAAGTTGGATATCTATTCGGTCACCGCTGATGATTACTGCCTTACATTTGGTCTCACGGAAATATCTGATATCGTTTTCCATATTCATCGTGCTCAAGCAGAATTCCTCAATGATATGATCCTGTTTATCAGTTCCGTAAAGTAATTCGGCATTAAGCATATTTTTTATTTCCTGGATAGATAAAGCCCTTAACCTCGGCGAGGCAGGAATCATACCTAATACTTCTATTTTATATTCATTCTGAAGGAAGGGGACTATCTTATTTTCAAGATAATCAATCTGATTTTCAGGCACATAGTTAAAAATAACGCCAATCAGAAGATTCCCCAATGCCTTTTTAGCCATAATAAAGCCGTCAATAATATCCAAAGGCAGGGTAAACCTGCTTCTGTGATAACCGTCAATTAATATGGTGGGCCAGTTGAATTTCTTGATAAGATTGTGTTCACTTACTCCAAATACTGCACCACGATAGAAGTGTCCCAATCCTTTCACCAAAAGAATATCTTTGTTATGAGAAATCTTTTCTATAATGCATCTGATTTTTTCCGTAAGGTCTATCTTTGTTTTTCCGCTGATTATTTCTTTGAATAATTCGTCTGTAACAATCAATGGCGAAAGGTCATGGAGATGGTCTTCAAGATTGAAGATTTTATGAAAAAGCAGGACATCCTCATCGCTGAGCGTTCGGCCATCACGGAATGGTTTATTACCGAGCGGTTTAAGAAATCCGATTTTATATTTGTCGTTTAGCATCTTCTGTCCTATGCCGGCAATAAGCATATTCTTGCCGGCTGCATCATTAACCGAGGAAATAAATAATGTCTTCATAATAAATTCTCCTATTTTAAGTTACAGTCATTCTGGCATCTATAGCCATACCGCCTTTAGCGAATATTTTATAGGGATTAATATCCATTTCCACAATCTGTGGGAAATCTATTACTAATTGGGAAACCCTGAGAATTGTTTCTTTAAGTGATTGAATGTCAGATGGTTCCTCTCCGCGTATACCGGTAAGGAGCGGATACGCCTTAATTTCGTGAATCATTGCATCAATATCCGGCATTGTCAGCGGTGCCAATCTGAAAGCAACATCCTTTAGCACCTCAACATAAATACCGCCCAAGCCGAACATAATTAAAGGCCCGAATTGATGGTCTCTGGAAACGCCGATGATAACCTCTTTGCCGCCCGGTATCATCTTCTGGACCATTATTCCCTTAATCGTTGTCCCGCCTATGCGGGATGAGTGTTGATTAATTCCGTCAATAATTTCCCGATATGCTTTTGTTAATTCGGCTTGTGTATGTATATTTAATTTCACTCCTCCGAAGTCTGTCTTATGAGAAATCTCTGGAGAGATAATCTTAAGAACAACAGGATATCCTATTTTTTCAGCCGCATCAATGCCTTCTTCCACTGACTGAACAAGTTGAAAATCAGGAACATTAATACCGTAAATAGAAAGAATCGTAAGCACTTCATCAGTAGTTATACCTTTAGCGCCTGAGCCTAATAGCTTAGAGCATAGAGCGTAGGGCTTGGAATCTTTCGGAATATTTACTATTTGCTCCTTGCTCTTTGCTCTACGCTCAGTTTTCTGCCACTGATAATGCTGGAACATTGCTTCAAAAGCGAGGATAGCCCGTTCAGGTGAGGGATAATTAGGAATACCGGCATCTTTGATTATGTCAATGCCGCGGGAAACAATCTCGCCGCCCATAAAACTTGTCAGGATAGGTTTTTGTGCCTTCCGGAATATTTCTGCAGTCGTTTTGGCAATATATTCAGGCTGTTCTTTGCTCGCCGGTGTATAAATTACCAATATGCCATCAACATTTTTATCGTTATAAACCTCGTTAATTGCCAGATGATATCGTTCCGCGCTGGCATCGGCAATAACATCCACCGGATTATATACATTGGCGCCTGGAGGAAAATTATTGCGTAGTTTGTTTATGGTGTCTTCACTGAAAGGAGCCATTTTGAGCAGCTTTGATTTTTCTATACGGTCTGCTGCCATCACTGCCGGACCGCCGGAATTGGTAATAATGGCTATACGCGGTCCATGGAGTTGTGCTTTGGATTTGAGTGGCGAGTAGGTAACAAATGCACGGGCAATATCAAAAAGGTCGCTGATAGTTTCCACACGGATAACGCCGGATTGGATAAATGCCGATTGATAGGCACGGTCCTGGCCGGCTAAAGAACCGGTATGTGATGATGCAGCCCGTGAACCGGCTGCAGTTGTGCCTCCCTTTACCATTACTATAGGTTTAGAACGACTGACACGAGTAGCAATATCCATAAAGCCGCGTCCGTTATCAATGCTTTCTAAATAACCCAAGATTACCCCGACTTCTTTGTCTTCTGCCAGATATTCCAATAGCGAGACTTCGTTAATATCAATTTTATTACCGAGTGAGACAAGTTTGGAAATGCCTATTTTTTCCTGTATAGCCCAGTCCAAAATTGCCATAGATAAAGCGCCTGACTGGGCGAAAAAGGCTATCTGACCGCGCGGCGGCATCTTATCAGTCGCTGAAAATGTTGCATTAAGAGGCGTTACAGTATCTATAAAACCAACACAATTCGGACCGATGGTGCGGATGTTATTCTTCTTGCAGATTTCCTGTATTTCTTTTTCCATCCGTGCACCTTCAAGCCCGATTTCCTTAAAACCAGCCGTTATGATAAGCGCTGATTTTATGCCTTTTCTGGATTCTACAGCAGATTTAAGAATCGGCAAAACCACCGGTGCGGGGACAGAAAATACGAGTAACTCTATCTTACCCGGAATAGTCGTAATATCAGGATAACATTTTAGATTGAATATCTTTTTTGCCTTCTGGTTTACCGGATATATCTTGCCTTTATAACCGCTTTTAATGATATTTTTAAGTATGGTATGACCTATTTTACCCGGCTGACGCGACGCACCTATGACCGCTATAGATGATGGTTGGAATAGATGATTTATCACTTTATATAGTATTAAGAAAAAGAAACTCACCACAAAGACACAAAGAATTAAAGATTTATATTTATCTTTGTGCTCTCTGTGCCTTTGTGGTAAATATTAACACAAAGTATATGCGGGGTCAATAAAATTGATTACCGACTTTAGCCGCTGATTGTAAGAAAAACTTTGTAAAACCCACCGCCATAGCCCGCCTGACATCGTCTTATAGCGAATATAACATCGTCTTATACCGGATATAACATAATCTTATACCTGACATAACATCATCTTATACCGGATATAACATCATCTTATACCGGATATAACATCGTCTTATACGGGACATAACATCGTCTTATACGGGACATAACATCGTCTTATAACGGATGTAACATCGTCTTATATGGGACATAACATCGTCTTATAACGGATGTAACATCATCTTATACTGGGTATACGACCGCCCCCCTACCCGACCCCCCCCCGCGGACTGTCGAAAAGACGATGTTGTTTATTTTCATGTTGGGGATAGTTTCTGAGCGGAAAAAATACCGGTCGG
>JAZDFP010000147.1:0-6083 GCA_043807745.1 Planctomycetota bacterium | reverse complement strand
CACTACTACCCCACCGGATTTTTCTCTTGATTGCCCTTCTACTTTTACAAAGAACCCCAAACAAAGCGAACCAATTGTCTCTAATCCAGAAAGGTCAAAGATAAAACGATAAACATTTTCAGCCTGTAATTTTTCTATTGTCTCCTCTAATTCGGTCCTGTTTAAATTGTCCATTACTCCGTTGATACTAACCACCGCTATCGGCATACCTGTAAAATAGTGCCGTGCCACATTAACTTCTAAATTACTCATTTTAGTATTCAGTTCTCCTATTAACCGTCAACCCTAATTTAATCTAAGACCTATTTGGTATTTTACTAATGGAGTATAAGCATTCTACCAATACGATAATTTATGTCAAGAAAATATAATATTTTATTAAAAATATTTATTATAAGAAAAATGCCTCCCTATTTTCTATCACTGGGATGTTCAAAATTTAACCTTGCGTAAGAATTCAGCACTCTTTTCAGGCACGGCAACATTAATAAACATTCCTGAACCAAGTTCGAATCCGGCAGTCTGGCTGATGCGTGGTATTAAACTTATATACCAATGAAAATATTCGCTTTCTTTATCAGTAACCGGTGTTGAACGGATGGAATAGTTAAAATCAGGATTATCTAATCCATAATAAAATTTAGCCAGAGTCAATTTTAAACATCTTGCCAAATCCTTCATTTCATCATCATTAATTGCCGCAAATGAGGCAATATGCTTTCGCGGGAAAATCCAGATATGAAAAGGTGATAAAGCAGCATAAGGGACAAAAGAAACGAAATTATTTGTTTCCAGCACAATTCTTTCCTTTGCCATCAATTCCTCTTCCAATGTCTCACAAAAAATACATTTGCCTGTATCATCAAAATAACTTACTGCCTGTTCCATACGATTTCTTACTTGCGGAGGCACGATGGGAGTAGCGATAAGTTGCGAATGCGGATGCTCCAATGATGTGCCGGCTGATGGCCCGTGATTTTTGAAGATAGTTATTGATTCAACACGTTTATCCTGCTGAACTGCTACGTAGCGATTTTTATAAGCCCTGATAATATCAGCCACTTCTTCTTCGGTCAGCAATGCGGTAATGGCATTGTGGCGAGGATGCTCAATAATCACCTCGTGAATCCCAACGCCGCTCATTGAACGATAAATCCCGTTGATTTTCCTTGTTTTTTCCCCTTCAGGAGAAACTGCTGCAAACTTATTATAAACCACCCGGACCCGCCAACTTTTATTACCCGCCTGACCGGATGACCCGTCGGGCAGGTCGCCGATACGAAAAGTTTCAGGCGGTGTCTTATCTTCTTTCCCGGGACAAAACGGACAATTCTCGTTATACTCGGGAATTATCTTTTTCTCCTTATTCTTGGTAACGAAATCCTCAGGCCGTTTGGCTCTTTCTGTAGCGATAATCACCCAGTCTCGAGAAATTAGATTCTGCCTTAATTCGGACATAACAACCTCCTTATTAAAATTGGAATTCTATCGTAGATTTAAGAAAACTTCGTAATGGCGCCGAAGCGCCAGCACAAAGACACCAAGAAGAAGAATAAATTGGTTTTTCTTCTTTGTGCCTTAGTGTCTTACTCGCCTCGCTGACCTTTCGGGCAGCCCAGACAGGCTGGCGAAGCAGGGTGGCTAATCTTATACTTTCCTACTATTATGGACAAAAAAACAACTGCTAAGTCAAGGTTTTTAATAAATGGAATATGCAACCAGTTTCCGCCGAAGGCGGATCTGCCTCTGGCACAGGGACGCCCCGAAAGGCTTTCTTCTTCCGATAAATCTTTGTTTCTAACAAAGACTTACAACTTACATGACAACGATATTATAATGAAGCTTGTCCGTTAGGAACCTTAAACCAGCCTGCTCCGAAATAGAGCAGGCAGGTTTAATATGACTAATTTTGATTACTTTATCTCAGCTGGAGTAACCAGCACCACGAAATCAAATTGTGCTAAATCATCCAATTTCTTTACATCAATGCGGGCTATGAGCATCTTGATTGCCTTCGGCTCGGCAATTATTTCCAAGCCTAATTTCTTGAGTTCCTCTATCTTTTCCGCTGAGGTATCACGTAGATAGACCTTAACCATTACCTTACCGTCCTTGACTTCAAAGTCCTTGAGTTTCAGGTTACCATCCTTACCTTCTTTGGCAACCTTATCTGGCAATCCTTGAAGTGTTTTGTCAAGTCGTGCCTTTATCTTTTCCTCGCGGGTCTTGGGCTCCGGTTTAACAGCATCGGCAGACCCGTTTTCCTTCATATCCATAGACGGTGATGATGGTGCATAAGCACCTGTTGAAACCCGAACACCTCCGTAGAATCCACGCTTCATTGCTTCTCTATCTTTAGACCCAAATACTCCATCGTAACTGACACCTTCGGGCATTTCTACCGGCACAGTAATGGTCTTTGGCTTGCCGCCTTCAGTAATAACCATTTCCTCCACGGCAACGAACGAGGTATATTGGGTCATCAGACGGAATTCCAGACCTAAATGAGTAATCTGGTCTTTAATCTCAGGTTTGGGGTTACCTAATTGGATTCCGAGTAAGTCCTGACTCATCAGGTCATCAATTCTGGCGCGAGCCCAGAGTGAAGCGAGTGCCCCATTTTCAGGGTTATCATCCGGTAATTCCAGAATAATTTTCCTGCTGAATTCCTTGCCGGCTATCTTTCCTTTGAGTGTTATCTCGCCTTTGGCAGATTTAGTGTAACGACCTTTTAATACCAGAGGTTTGGCAGAGAATAAATCCGGAATATTTTGTGGATATATATCAACGACCGGTAACCCACCCCAATCAATGGAAATATCCGTTAGTAACGGGCAGGCAATACGTTCTTGGAATCGTTCAGCAGCGCGGTGACCTAGTTCGGTCAGGGTAACATAATCTACCTCACCCCGACCCATTCGTGCCATATTATCCAGTAAGAAACGATTGACACTGTTACCTACACCAAAAGAGAATAGTCTGGCATTGCCAAGATTCTTCTGAATCGCATCTATAATCTGCATATCATTACCCACATAACCATCGGTCATAAAGCAGACGATACGGAGTCTATTCGGGTCTGGCGGAGTGGTGAGCGCGGCTAATGCCGCAGAAAGCATCTCAGTGCCACCTGAACCTAATTTACTTGCCAAGAATTGTAATCCTTTTTCCCTGTTCTCCTTAGTATTAGATTGAGGAGCATCAAAGAGTTTGGTCGGCACCGGATTAAAGGCAATCAGATTGAATGTATCATTATCATTCATCATTTCAATACAGAGTTTCATTGTCTCTTTTGCCTTTTCAATAGGCGCACCACGCATTGAACCTGAGACATCAATAACGAAGACCATCTCTTTTGGGCTTATATCAGTCTTTGCAGGCCGATTGGGCGGCTGAAGAATCAGGGTAAAGAAACCATTGCCTCTGTTAGCAGTCGTGATGATTGCATCCTCAATCTTATCGCCGGCAACTTCCCAGTTCAGGACAAAATCCTTATTTGGAATAGTCTTACCGGTCTTGAGTGTAATCTGCATAGCGGACTCATTTGTCTTTCCCGCTTGGGGCGGGACGGAGTTTATCCCGCTATTGGCGGGGCTGTCGCTCCGTTTAATAATTATCTCATGCAGTTTGGAAGTGATACGTTTAATGGGTAAGCCGGCATTAAGACTGACAGCAACGGAGATATCGTGTCCGGCGCGTGTGCCTTCAGGTGTAACCGGCGGAGTTATCTTAGAGGCATCCGGCACCTGAGTAGTATCCGGCGACCAGCCAGTGCCCTGCTGACCTGTGGCTCCACCTGGTATGTATCGCGGTCCGACTACCATCGGAAATACAAAATTATATTCTCCATCCTCATATTTAAGGATTTCAACATAACTGATGGTAACAATCACTGATTCGCCGGGCATAATATTGGCAACTGATTGTGTAAAGATATTAGGTCTTTCCTGGTCAAGGAGACTGGCGACCTTACCGGCATTCTTAGCGGCTTCGTAAATCTGGCGTGCCTCTTCACGCTTCTTAATCTGGCCTCTAATGGTTCGCTCCCCCACCTTCATCATCATATCATCTACTGCGGCATCAGATGAAAGTGGGAAGACATATATGGCTTCAATCTTTTCCTTGAATGGATTCTCAAACTGCTGGGTAACATTCACCCGCGCCACATAGCCTGAGATTTCCGCCTTGACATCCGTATGTTTTAAAGGACATTGTCCTACAGGCTTACCATCCTTGTCAATGACCTTGAGTTCACCTTCAGTGACTTTTGGGTCATCAGGAGGTTGTGGGAGTTGTACGGGTGGTGAAGATGGGGTAGGGGGTGGCGGAGGTGGTGGTGGTTGCTGAGTCATTACATTATTGCTCATAAGACACAGACAAAATGCCATCCCTATCAATAATGTTAATATTGTTCTCTTCATAATCATTACTCCTTTCTATATGTAGCCGCAATCCCGCAAGGCGGGGTTACGTTTTGACGCCCCGATAAAATCGGGGCGACTATATTTTTATTCAGAGATTATCTCATAAATCTTATCGCCGAAACAAACCACAACATTCTTACCTAAGGCAAAGTATTTGGCTAATTGAGTATTTTTCTTGATTATATCAAAATATTCGTCGCTCAAATATTTGACCTTGGTAACCTTATCCTTATCCTTTTCATTATAGAGACTGTCATACCAGATACCATTGCTGATGTAGAAAGTCTTATCACCTATTTGTTTAACGATTTCCTCCACCACTTTAGATAATTTACCACCACCAGACAATCCGGCATCACCTCTTTTCAATGCGTCTGCTTCATTACTGGCGCCAACTGCCCTTCCTCCACTTGGCTGTGATGACGGTTGTGGCGGGGCTGCTTTGTCCCTCATTCCTTCACGCAGACCTCTCATACCCGGAGAAGCAGTTCTAACATCCTCCACCACTAACCACGAAGTATATGGAGTAAGAATACCGTATTCCTTGGCAAGTTTGATAATCTCATCTTTTACCTCTTTGTTCTCACCGCGTAATCTTATTTCATCCATCAGATAACCAATCTTGCTGGTAGCCCAGATTCTGGGAATAAAATCGGTTGTTGCTTTATTAGTAACTTCTAAGTTCTTAATGACGTGGCCATGACTGATAAATACAGATTCTAAATCGCCTGTCTCGGTATTACCAAAGGTAGATTCATATTCAAACCTACGCGGTTCTCCGTTGACCATACCGGTAAGCGTAATCAATTTCTGTCCATCACCTTTGTATCTGCCCATGATAACCAACTGTGAGCCACGGAATATATCCGCGGGATTTTTGGGATAGCGATCATAGATTTCCATCCCCGAAACCTCAACCTTTATATCAGAAAGCACCGGATAAGCAATCTTCTCGTAGAAATTGGATACTTTAACCTCAATGTCTTCACCCGGCGTAATATATTCACGTACACCGTGATTCGCTTCAGCCAGTTTATCAAGAAGATGAGTATTGACATCAAAACCTACGCCAAATGTGAAGATACGGATATTAGCGGTATTTTTAGCCGCTACATTCTTGAGAATCTGCTGAGGATTCTGTTCGCCGATAGTCGGGATACCATCGGTCAGGAAGATAATCATAAATGGCCGTTTACTATTCGGCTCAATCGTTCCCAGAACAGTCTGGAGTGCATCATTGATATTGGTGCCGCCGCGTGCCTCAATATCTGCAACCCATTTAACTGCCTCTGCACGCCTTGCCGAAGTGGCTTCTTGTAAACTATCCTTAAATTGCCTTACATCTCCGCTAAATGTAACCAGATTAAAACGGTCTGTATCACGCAGACTATTAATGCAGAAGTTTAGAGATTTCTTTGCCTGTTCAATTTTACCATTCTCCAGCATAGAACCCGAGGTATCCAGGACAAAGACCACATCCTTCTTAACTATCTCGTTATCCTTTATCTCGTATTTTGGAGAAAGCATCATCATAAAGAAACCGTCTGTATTAGGCTTTTTGTATGTAACCAGATTGATACCGAATTGTTTCTCAGATAAACTGTAATAGAGTAAGAAATCTTTATCCGGCTTCATCTTGTTCTGTTCAAAACTGATGGA
>JAZDFP010000146.1:0-3234 GCA_043807745.1 Planctomycetota bacterium | reverse complement strand
CGTCTTTCCCATCAGTTATTACTATTTTGAGCGGTTTAGTTGCCCGGCGCAGGAATAGGATAGCAAAACAGGTGTCTGTATTGATCTCGTTCTTATTCCACGAGCCATCTGTTCCTTGTTCTCTTAACAAATACTGAGCACCGAGAAGATACCATTCATTTCTACCAAATGACTCTGTATTTAAAAGAACCCCAGCCCGTTCTAAAGCACATAGATAGTAAAAATGAAAATGCATCATGTTTCTTCTAATATGAAGATTTGAGACAGTAAAATTAGGATTGTCTGAGACAGTAAAATTCTGGATAAACCAATTAATCGCTCGTTTGATATTTTTATCATCTTCTATTTTTTTATTCTGATAAAAAAGACAAATAGCCAGTCCTCCCAAACCGCCAGCAGTCATACTACCATAACTACCATAACTATGACGACCACTAGAAAGCATATATCCCCATCCCCCATCAGGGTTCTGAGCCCGTCTAAGGTGTTTTTCAGCATCAGCCCAGACTTCCAGGGGAATTTCTATATTGGCATCAGCGCAAGCCCGTAAGCCCAGTAATGCGTATTGGGTGCAGGAATTATCGTAATTAGTGTCTTTGCGTCTGGGAGGTATCCAAATCTGTATTTTTTTTACGGCTATCGTAGATGTTCCAACTGTTGGAGTAACAGGATTAGGCGAGCCGGTAATTATAATTTTGGGTGTTGTTATTTGTGTTCCATAACACCAATTGCCGTTAATAGACTGATTTGCTAATAGAAACTGGGCGCATTGAGCGATACGGTCAAGATATTTTACTTTGTCTAATTCTGATAAAGCCATTGCCAGAAGGGCAACACGATAGGTATTATTTAATCCCTTGTTGAGCATCTCGTCTAAAAATACTTGCATCAGTGGTTGGGGTATCTGGACACCGCTTTTAATCAGTGTATAAAAAACCAATTCACTATCATATTTGTTTGGTGTACTACAGTGTTGAACAAGAAAATCAACGCCTTCTATAATCGCATCATCTATTTTTTGTTGTGTTATGGGCTGGTCCATCCACCATTTTTCCCATGCACTAAAATGGGTTTTGTATTTTCGGCCCGTTATCTTTTCTAATATTTGCCCGATTCCCTTCTTTATTTCCTCTCTTTTTTCCTCACCAAGCAGTTTTATTAACCGCCGTATTTTTCTTCTCTCCATAGGTTTTAATTCAGATAGACAATTTAAGGCAAACTTGCTGATATTTAAGTCGGCGTCTTGAACCATATCCAACATTATATCAACAGACTTAGAAGGAAAATATCTGTATAATACGTCAAGAGCAGAAAGTTTGAGAAAGGCTTTTTCTTCTTTATTAATTAAATCAGTTAGAATCTTAATAATAGACTCGTTTTTAGATGATTTGGCAGTTATTCTTAATGTATCAATGAATCTTGATTTGATAAGTTCGTGGCTAACTAATTTCTTATAGTTTTGCAACATCCATTCCATATAATTTGGCTGAATAAGAAATTTTGCCAATAATTCTTCCGTAGTTATAGCCACTGCTTCATATTCTTCAGCAGATAATACCTGCAGTAGAAATTCCATTGTTTCAACCGCATATTTTATATCTGAGATTAATAACTTATTATAGAGTTGTGTATCTATGAACTCAATGGCGTTATTTCTTTTGACAGGAGAATTGTTGTTATACAATTTTAAGAATGCAAAGCGCTGGTCTTTCCACTCAGAAGAAGATAATGGCTGTAGTTGGTCAGACCCGCCTGACTGTCGGGCAGGTTTATCAGTTTCACCGGGATAAAGAAAAGAATTGATGAGAAAACATATTAGACTAATGAGTATTATAGGGATGTATCGTTTTAGTATAGAGTAATAATATTCTTGAGGCATATGAAAGTATTTGATTGGTGACACACACCTAATCTTAAGATGCCTCAAATCTATAAAAATCTTGGCTGAATGTCAAGTCATTGAAGGATTTTATCCCTACGGGAGGCAATAGGCTCTCGGATGGTGTGTGTCACCGGACCACCGGAGTATTCACCGACCACTCATTTATTTGAGATATTTCAATTCGTCACTGTCTTCAGTGATTTTAATAAATTGGTTAATCTTGAGGTTTTTATCGAATACCTGAACGGTTTTGTCTTTATTAGGCCAATGAACCTCTATGGAATCAATTTTATCCCGTTTGCCGAATCCGAGATGTAAATTGAGCGGATGTTGCGTGCCGAAATGTCCGGAACCAGCATAAATTTCCCTTATCTGGGTAAGGTCGCCCGATTTTACAATAACCCGCGCGCCGATAGCAGAGCGATTGCTTTTACCGGCAACTCCCTTGCCTTCTAAATTAATATCTATCCAATTATTCTTAGTGCCGATATTGTTTTTATATACCCTTATCTGGTCTTTCTTATCAAAAATAGCCGTAATAATATCTTCAGCGCCATCACGGTCATAGTCCATAACGACTAACGGATTTGCCTGAGTTAGAGCGTTCAATCCTGCCTCTTTGGTAATATCTGTAAAAGTATGGTCCGGATTTTGTTTGCACAGATAAAGCCTCTCATAGGGCTGTTTGTAGGCACATTCTGTAATTACTATGTCAAGCAATCCGTCATTATCAAAATCAATCCAGCTGGCGTGGTGGTCGCCGTGGTGGGCACCATCAGGCACGTTGCGTTTAATCGCTTCCGGCGCCCATTTGAATTTATACTCACCTTCTTTTCCCAGATTAATAAGCGGACAGGAAACATTATCAGTTCCTTCCCGACCATGAACAATAACGATGAACAAGTCTATATTACCGTCGTTATTATAATCTGCCGGCATCATTTCCCATGTAGTATTATCTCTGATTCCGACCCCTATTTTTCTTCCCACTTCAGTAAAAGTGCCGTCGCCATTATTGTTCCAGACAATCTCACGCGGTGAATAAGTGGCAAGGAATAAATCCTGGTCACCGTCATTATCATAATCACAACAGGACGCGCCATAAAGCGGCCATTCACGGGAATCAACCTTTTCAGAACGCTCATCCAAACCGCTGATTCCTGCTTTATCGGTAACATTGGTGAAAACGCCTTTACCATTACCCTGATAAAGTTCCGGTCTCATCCCTTGTCGTTGGCTATAATCCTTCCACCAACTGCCGACAAACAGGTCCAGGAATCCGTCGTTATTATAATCTAAAAAGAATGCGCAGGATGTATTAAGCAGTCCGTCTTCATATACTTTGGCATTTT
>JAZDFP010000145.1:0-5695 GCA_043807745.1 Planctomycetota bacterium | reverse complement strand
AGATTATCAGCCCAGCGTCCCGGCATATCGCCTGCCACTTCCTGGGTTGCGGGCACGAGCAACTTCAACTCAAACTTCTTTATAAACATTTTTCTCACCTCCTTCTTACTCGCTGTTAATCCGTCAGGATGTTACAGCGAGTTAGACCCACCGGGTTATCACTGTAACCCCTATAGTTATTAGCGAGATTTATGTTCAACGGTCAGTCCTTGTGCGCATCAAGAACCTTACCGATTTGACTATTTGAAACCACGAATGGACACGAATCCACACGAATAATTTAGTGTTCATTAGTGTTTATTCGTGGTTCCAAGAATTTGTATATTTCATTTATTGGTACTATTCCTGCCATAGTGGTGACGAGTTGGTATTGATAAACCTTAACCCAAACTGCAATACCGATAACTTCGTAAGTTCTTGTATCGTAAACCGGACCGCCGGAATTACCGGGCAGAACCGGTGCGGAGATTTCTATATGGGACGCAGATTTACGCAGACCTTCGGTACGCAGATTAATTGCGGTTATAATTCCTGATGAGGGACGAGGAGATAATCCTAAAGAACAGCCGACTGCATAAACCGGGTTGAATAAATAATAAGTATAATCTTTAGGTGCCAATTTAGCCTTTGCCACAGAGCCACAGAGAACACTGAGTAACGCCAAATCTTTGGCGGTATCCGTTATTATTACTGTTGCTTCTATTTTAGTAATCACCTGATAAAAGAATTCCACTTGGACCTTAGACTCGTTTTCCACCACATGAGCCGCTGTTAAAACATATATATCCGTCTCTGTGACCTCTGTGTCTCTGTGGCTAATGACAACGCCTGAGCCGGTTCCTGCAGGCGAACTGATTCTCACGGTAGGATAAAGTAGTTTCTCATATTCTTCCTGATATGGATTTGCTTGCTTATCCTGTGCCTTAAAAACAATCTCTATTCCTTTTTCTTCCCTCTGTGCACTCGGTGTCTCTGTGGCAAAGATTAATACCAGAACCAATAACATTACCCGTTTCATAACCCACCTCCATTCAATCCGTGTTTATCCGTGTTCATCTGTGGTTTCTCTTTTTCCTCGGCTAAATTGATGAAGAAATTGCCCCAGTAGTCATCGCCTGCCCCAATCGCATTACGCCAGAGCGCCAGCATCAGCACCACACCACTGTCAGGTCTCAGTACGTAATCATCTATCCAGAGTTGCCTAAGTTGCTCAACGATTCTTTCCCGCAAGTGCTGGTCGTTCCAGAGCGTCTTCATAAATTCCGTTGCAGACCGAAATGGCTTAAGACTCTCCAGACGCCACTTGACCAGATTGAATTCATGGTCATACCCGCCCCGCAGGGCAACCTGAAAGAGTTCCTCATTAACGAATTCAGTGCTCGTCATCTCATCAGCGGGTTTCTTGCGTGGTTTTCCGCCTGAGGCGGATTTCACTTCGTTCAACATATCTTTATCCCCTTTAGAGAGTGTTTTTAGTAAGCGGATTTATCCGATTTATCTGTTCAATCCGTTTACTCACTTCTTCTCTCCATAAGGGGTATGAAACAGACGCTTTGTCCGTGAAATCAGGAAATTATTTTTTCGGTGATTTTGAATAACCGATTGGTATTTAAGTGGTTATAAGAAAATTACAAAATCTGAAAAAATCTGATTTTCCGTAAAAATGTCCGTAATGGGGGGAGGGTGGGAGATGGATTTAGGGAGGGTCTCCACTGGAAGTGTAGGGGATATCCACTGGAGGTATAGGGGGTATCAATTGGAAGTTAGGGAGGTATCTACTGGATATCGGGGAGTCCTCCACTGGAGGTGGGGAGGGTATCAATTGGTACTGAGGGAGTCCTCCACTGGTAGTGAGGGGGGTATCCATTGGTAGGGTAGGGGGTATCTATGGGATATACGGGGGGTATCCCCCGGTAGTCTGGGGGGTATCCACTGGTAGCCGGGGGGATATCCGCTGGTAGACTGGGGGATATCTACTGGAAGTGTAGGGGGTATCCATCGGTAGGGGGAGGGATATGGGGGATGGGAGTTTTATTACAGATTAATCTCTTATCAGGTTTTTACTTCGCAGGATATCATTATAATCATTACCGTCCATTGGACAGTTAAACAAATTAGCTACATCTTGAATTCTATCTAATCTTAGTTCTTTTTTCATTCTACCAAGAAGACTTATACCATAATCTTTATAATTGCTACCATGTGAAGTATAAGTACAAATACCTGTCTCCTGCCCATTATAAACATGATGAAAATATTTATGGTGTGAATCTTTTCTTCTAAATCCTTTTTGAATCAAGTTAGTTTCTATTGTTTTTCTTTCAATTGGTCCTGGCATGCTATTCTTCAACGAGTAAATTGGTGTATATGTTTTTCAATCTTATGGCATCTCCAATTAATTGTAATTCGTTTAGATTCTGATAATAGTTAAAGAAATATATGATATGCTGGGTTAAATCTTTTAAAGCATCTCCAGGAGTGTTACCTGTACCACAAAGAACCAGGGCTTCATTTTCGGCAAAAAAGAATGCTCCATCACGATATATCTTGACAGAAATAGGTTTGGGTGTATAAAATTTCTTAGTCCCGGTAGATAATCTCCAAAGGGGTGCAGATTGAATCTGTAAAGGCTGCCTAACAATATATGGAGTTGACTCCTCTGCTGTTTCCACTTTCCACTTTCCTAACTCTTTAAACGCATCTGAAATATATTCTTGCCCATTCCGTGAATCACTAATTTCTGTAACTGTCGACCTAAATGTCATATCGTTTCTCCTTGCATAAATTTTCTATATCCATCTGCTATCAAAGATTCAAACATTATTTTAGTATGCTTATGGCTGTCGTCAAGATATTTGCTAATTTGGCTAAATTCTAAATCTCCCGTTCTTGCGTAATCAAAATCTAAGATAATAACTTCTTGTAGCATATCCGCAGACCTTTCTGGCTCAATACGAGTTGTAATAATCCCTTCTCCCATTTTAGACGTAAATATTATACCTAAGTTTTTAAAATCCGAAGGCAAAGATTTTGGTAATAATAATTCAACGGTTAAATAATTTTTCAATGGTATTAAATCGTTTTCTTTGGTATATGGGATAAAGTTTATATATCTTAATCCTGTTCTGGAAATAGTTTTAATCTTGAACACATCCTCAAACAATGAAAATATCCTTAATGATTCTTTCTTAAATGCGTCAAATCCTTCGTATTTCTTGCAATAAAACGCTATCTTATTAATGGCTAACCTTATTCCACAAGACCCATCTTTGGTTTCAAATCCATATGGCTCTAAAGCCATCGCTTTCCCCTCTACTGCGTTGGGAACAAAAACATTAGGGTAAGTATCTCTGATTCTTTCGTAGAATTTATCTCTACGACATTCTATAACAGGTTCGCCTGGAAAACGTATTTCAAAAACGGTTTCTGCAAGAGGAGAATTCTTATAAACTTCATCTTTTGGCATTGTATTAACCTTTAATAATTATTAGGTAGGTGCTAAAATGTCATTTATTAATATATTATACAAAAATCGTTTATTGCCAAGAAAAACAGTATAATTTTATCGGAAGTTTTTAGCAATTTCTCAATCCGTTATTATGATGCCAGCTATCCCCCTCCGCATCCCCCGGCCGGATAAACTTTATTGTTACAAAACCCTTCACTCAGTTCAGGGTGAGATTGTTGACCTTTCCAACAATCTCAACTTAACAGCAATCCTATCGGGATAGCCCAGATTCTGTCGGCAAGTTGTGTTGTTTGGGTGCCGTTGTAAGCCAATATCCCGACCCGGCATTTACGGCTGGTGTTCAGGAATGCCTTCAGCCCGGTTAAATCGCGCTCCTGCCAGCGACTGCCTGCCTTTACCTCTATGGCAATAGTTTCACTTCCTATCTCTATTATAAAATCAACTTCATACCTGCCCTGAATACTCCAGTAGGTTATCTTTGCCTCAGGGTGATAAGCAGATAATATGCTATTCAGGTTTTGATAGACATAGTTTTCCATCATTGCTCCGGCAAGCGGTTCAGATGCATCCAATTTCTCTATGCCCGCCAGATAACAAGCCAGCCCGGTATCGGAAAGGTATAATTTGGGTGATTTTATCAGACGGCTGGAACGGTTGCGCAGATGCGGCGCCAGACGCGATATGACAAAGGACGTTTCTATTAGGGAAAGATAACGATTGGCGGTCATCACATTTAATTTGGCATCACGGGCTAATTCGCTTTGTTTCAGTATCTGGGCATTACGCAGCGAGATTAATCTTAAAAGATGCCTGAAAGGAACCAGGTCAGCCACCTGGCTTAGAGAACGGATATCCCGTTCCAGATAGGTCTGCTCATAACCCCGGAACCAGATGGCGGGTTCTTTAACCTCGTTCAGGCAAATAGAAGGCATACCGCCTTTGATTATCTCGCGGCTGGCAATCGGTTTTACGTCTTTTTGCGGGAATACGCCTTTATTTATGAAATAGACCAATGCCGGTAATTCTTTTGTGGAGCCGGTTATCTCCCTGCGGCTAAAAGGATGCAGGGTTAGATAAACCGCCCGTCCGGCTAAACTTTCCGCGATGTTTTTCAGGAGCAAAAAGTTAGCCGAACCGCTTAAGAGAAATCTGCCCGGTATGCGTTTTTTATCCACCGATTGCTTGATAAAGGTCAGAATCCCGGGTAATTTCTGGGCTTCATCAATCGTAACCGGTGCGGAGCCGGAAATAATCCCATCAGGATTAATCCTGGCGGCTTCCAATGAATTAAAATCGTCAAAACTGATATAGCGGCGACGTTTTAGTTCGGGCTGTTTTAAAAGCAGGGTGCTTTTGCCGCTCTGCCTCAAGCCGGAAAGCACCACGACCGGCATATTATGCAGGGCATTGAGCAACACCTCAGTTGTTTCACGGATTCTATACGCTGTCATAATATAACTTTATATGTTATTTTCTGACAGATGTCAATACTTTTATAAAGATTTTTATAATTTTTATCCAGCCTTATTCTTAGGCGAGCGTTCTTTGATGCCCAGTTTTTTACGCAGGCGGAAGAGTTTCTTCTCAAAGGCGGTGAATTTTATTCTCAGTTCCTCTGCTGTTTTATGGCGGTCAAAGCCATTCCTCTTGTAGGCGCTCATCCAGTCCCATTCGCCATTGTCCGGACGGTCCAGACGCCTCCAGAGCCGGATATAACCTTCTATTACCTCCTCTACTGTAGAGCCGTTCTTGAGGCATATCCGCTGGCGGATGGAATCAAGGAAATTATCCAGTTCATCAGCACTCATCCTCAATTCCTTGCAGGTGAAAGGTTTGCTGAAACGCTGGGTCTTATAGGTTGACATTATGTCCAATTCCCTTAGTTTGGGGTGCTTTAATTCGCGGGTATAGGTAACATAACCGTCAATATAATCTTCTAAGGTGAGTTCACGACGGGAGAGTTCGGAGACGACCTGATAATCGCCTTTCTGGATGGCAATCTCAAAAGCGGATTTACGTTCGCATGAAGATGTATTTCTTCCCCGGCAATAATTATCCGGATTTTCAGGATTGTGGTCGAATTCGTCATTATGTTCTCTTTCTTTTTCCGGTTCCCCTAAGTTATCACCTTGCGTGGCGCGACACCATCCATCATCACCTTATATTCCTTTATGGAGCCTCAATCCCATTGACCCGCATGCCCTGTTTCAGGCATACCCCAAGGGA
>JAZDFP010000144.1:0-4749 GCA_043807745.1 Planctomycetota bacterium | reverse complement strand
AACGGTAACTAAATCAATTGACGGTAGAGTTTTAGCCATCAGTGACAAACCGGAACTGAATATCATAATGATTAGCGCCGGTAAAAATGATGGCGTTGAAATAGGAATGAAATTTACAGTCTTTCGGGCTGATAAATATGTTGGTAAAGTCCAGGTAGAAAAAGTAGAAGCCAGACATTCAAGCGCTTTCAGCATTAAAGAATTCCAGGCAGATACTATCAAAGTTAACGACAACGTAACCACAAGTCCTTATTAGAGACTGTTAGAGCATAGCGACTTACAGTCTCTTATCCCGACGAATGTCGGGACTAAGTTTGTTTTGTAGGCTGCTTAAAAAGTTATCACCTTCTTTGGCTGATCTATTGACACCTACCATCAGATAAACTCCTCAAATTACTTGCAGTATAGGAAAGTATAAAATTAAGGTATACGCAGGCTGAAGCCTGCGGCTACAATTTTATACATTTCTGTAGTCGCAACCTTTAGGTTGCGTTTTCTTGACCTGTTTTGTAATGTTTGTTATATTGTAAATCTATGGCACAAGAGATTTCTACTGATAAAATCATCTATAAGCCCGATGATTTACAGAATTTTTCTTATGAGAGAGATTTGAATAATCCGGGCGAATTCCCTTTTACCCGTGGTGTTCATCCTGATATGTATGGCGGGCAGTTGTGGACGATGAGGCAATTCTCAGGTTTCGGGACTGCCAAAGATACCAATAATCGTTATAAGTTTCTTTTGGGTCACGGGCAGACCGGGCTTTCGGTTGCCTTTGATTTGCCTACCATTATGGGCTATGATTCAGACCACGACCGCGCTAAAGGTGAAGTAGGCAAATGCGGTGTGGCTATCTGTTCTCTGGAAAATATGGAGACTCTCTTCAGCGGGATTCCGCTTGATAAGGTTTCCACTTCTATGACCATCAATGCGCCGGCGTCAATAATGCTGGCATTCTATATCGCAGCCGGAGAGAAACAGGGAGTCGGTTCTGATAAATTAAGAGGCACGATTCAGAATGATATTCTCAAGGAATATATTGCCCAGAAGTCCTGGATATTTCCGCCTAAACCATCAATGAGAATCATCACTGATATAATGACATTCTGCAAAGACAATGTTCCGCAATGGAATACGATTTCTATTTCCGGTTATCATATCCGTGAAGCCGGTTCAACTGCACTTCAGGAGTTGGCGTTTACTTTGGCAGATGGTATGGCTTATGTAGAGGCGGGTATGGCGGCTGGATTGGATGTTGATGAATTTGCGCCGAGATTATCATTTTTCTTTAATGCCCATTTGGATTTCTTTGAGGAGATAGCCAAATACCGTGCGGCGCGTAGAATCTGGGCTCGGCATATGAAGGAAAAATATAAGGCGAAGGATAAACGTTCCTGGCTCTTGAGATTTCATACGCAGACTGCCGGTTGCAGTTTGACCGCACAGCAACCTGAGAATAATATTATTCGCACGGCATATCAGGGGCTTAGCGCTGTTCTGGGCGGCACGCAGAGTCTTCATACTAATTCTATGGACGAGACTTTGGCTTTACCTTCCGAACATGCGGTTACCATAGCGCTCAGGACACAACAGTTAATTGCTTATGAAAGCGGAGTGACTAAGACAGTTGACCCGGTCGGAGGGTCGTATTATATTGAGTATCTTACCAATAAATTGGAAAAAGAGGCAGAGGAATATTTCAAGAAGATAGAAGAATTAGGCGGTGTGGTCAAAGCCATAGAGCAGGGATTTTTCCAGAGGGAGATTTCTAAATCAGCATACCAATATCAGCAGGAGATAGAGAGCAAAAAACGTATTATCGTAGGTGTTAATGATTTCATTGATGAAAAGGCGCCTGATATAGAACTTCTGAAGATTCCCAAGAAAGTAGAGACGGACCAATGCCAGCAACTCAAAAAACTACGCCAGAGGCGTGATAATATGAAAGTGAAACGAACCATTGATGAGATTCGCAATGCAGCGAAGAATAATAAGAATCTGATGCCTTACATTATTAATGCCGTGAAATGCTATGTAACCTTGGGTGAGATTATCCAGACCCTTAGGGAAGAATTCGGTGAGTATAGAGAGCCACCGATATATTGGTAGAAGCCACAGATTAACGATAAATTATTGACAAACGTTATAAAATATTATAAGTAAGGGATTCTTTATATGACAAGAAAGATAAGAGTATTGGTAGCCAAGCCCGGGTTAGATGGACACGACCGCGGGGCAAAGGTAGTTGCCTGTGGTTTAAGAGATGCCGGGATGGAGGTTATTTATACCGGTCTTCATCAGACGCCGGAGATGATAGTCCAGTCTGCTGTAGAAGAGGATGTCGATATTGTGGCTATGTCAATTCTTTCAGGGGCACATATGACTTTGTTCCCGGTAGTTTTTAAATTGATGCGTAAAAACGGGCTCAAAGATGTTCTTTTGAGTGGTGGCGGAATAATACCTGAAGAGGATATTACTAAACTTAAGAAGATGGGGATCGGTAGGCTTTTTACGCCCGGTGCTCCGCTATCTGATATCGTTGATTATTTTACTAAAGAGGGGAATAAAATTATAGATAGGAAGAGTAAAACCAAATAGTAAACTGTTATTTAAGGAGAATAAGAAATGGAAACTAAAACAAAGGCAAAAGATATAGAGATGGATATTATTGTAGAGAAAGAGAATCTTAGCATAGAAGAAATTATGGACATCAAGAATGAGATACTTTTGCTGATGAAACTAAGACGGCAAGCGGAAAAGATGTTATCAGAATTTGACGAGACTAAGAAAAAGAAATTCTCTTCGCAGGCAAAAGCAGTTGCACGAAAAGGGGTTATCTGCTGGATGCTTGATAAGACAGATGAAGCGATTAAATATCTCGAAGAAGGTTCTTCCGCAGAAGAAAATAGTTACTTTCTTGGTTTATGTTATTTAGAAAAAGGGCATAATGAAAAAGCACATCAGGTATTAGCGGAAGTTTATAAGAAATTACACGATTCTTCTTATGTGTTCAGTTCATATATTGATTCTCTGATAAAAGTGGGTAAGTCGGAAGAGATTTTGGGTTTATTAGAAAAAGGTAAGAAGAGATTTGTGACTGAGCCGATGCTACCGTATTATAGAGGGGTTTATTTGGAATCGCTTGGAGATTATGATAAGGCGCAACAAGAATTTAAGAATGCTTTGGATTTAGACAAGCAATATGCACCGGCTCTTTTCAGATTGGCATATCATTCTGATTTAACGGGTAATGAAGAAGAAGCCTTGAAAATCTATGAGAGATTACGAGATATTAAGCCTCCACATATTAATATGTTAATAAATTTAGGATTAGTTTATGAAGATAAAGGTGATTACCAGAAAGCAGTTGAGTGTTATGATGCAGTTTTGAATGTTAATCCCAATCACCCGCGAGCGAATCTTTACAGCGAAGATGCCAAAGGTTCTTTAGTTATGTATTATGATGATAATCTTAAACGAAAAGAACAGGAATTAAAAAGGATTCTTAATCAATCGCTGTCAGAATTTCAAGTACCGACTCGTGCCCATAATTGCTTAGAGGTATTAAATATAAAAACCATAGGTGATCTGGTGAAAAAGACCGAAACTGAACTTATGTCTTCCGAGAATTTCGGGATGAAAACCCTGACGGATATCAAGGATTTATTAGCCCGTCGCGGGTTAACACTTTCAACGGAAACCAAAACCGTTACACTTGAATCGCTATTGAAATCTTATATTTCCACAGATACACCACATCAAACTGATATATTAAATAAACCTATTTTTGAAGTGGAGTGGTCTGCGCGAGTGAGAGGGTCTTTAACAAAATTGAAAATTTACACTATTGGTGATTTGACTATCAAAACAGAAAAAGATTTTATGGATTTGCCCAACTTTGGACAAACATCATTAGAGGAAATAAAACGCCGTTTGAGCCAATTAGGATTATCTTTAAAATCAATCGAATAAGATAGTGAACTTAGATTACTTTTATTTAATTAGCACTTTCCTTTTTGGTTTGGTAATAGGCAGTTTTCTTAATGTTTGTATTTATCGGTTACCGCGTGAAGGACTTTCAATATTAAAACCGTCGTCATCATTCTGCCCCGGTTGTAAATCACCAATTCAATGGTATTACAATATTCCTTTGCTTTCCTTTATTATCCTGAGGGGAAGATGTTCAAATTGTTCTGCTCATATTCCATTTTGTTATCCTTTAGTTGAATTATTAACGGGATGTTTATTCGTTCTGTCAGCCTCTATATATTTGATACCCTATGTTAATTCCGGTGATGTAAACAAACTCATTCAATTCATTGTATCAGTTTATTTGATAAGCATTTTGATAGTGGTGACTTTTATAGATATGGAACTTCGTATAATACCGGATGAGCTGACAATTTCAGGTATCGTATTAGCATTATTGGCAAGTATTTTTTTTCCTTATATTCATAAGCCAATGATTCAACAATTGCCTGATTTTTTAAATGGTTTAATCAATTCGGTAATAGGTATGATTACAGGCGGGGGAATTATTTATTTGGTCGGTCTTGTCGGGAAATTGATTTTCCGTAAGGAAGCAATGGGATTCGGAGATGTTAAACTTATGGCTTTTTTGGGTGGATTTCTCGGGTGGGAATCGACCTTATATACATTTTTTATTGCTTGTCTTCTTGGTTCAATTATAGGGATTATTTTATATTTTATTACCAAGGATCATTATATTGCATTTGGTCCTTATATAGC
>JAZDFP010000143.1:0-2081 GCA_043807745.1 Planctomycetota bacterium | reverse complement strand
CCATTTGCCCCTGATATCTACCGTCTTGAATGCCAGGACATTACCGTTCTTATTATAGACTGCTCCGATTGTGCACATAGTAATCAATAAAACTTCGTGACCTCTGCCACGAAGGCACCAAGACACCAAGAAGAAATTAACGAATTGTTTTCTTCGTGCCTTAGTGTCTTGGTGGCTATATTTTATACCCTGCTAAATTATTTGTCTATTTTTACTTGATTATTTTGTTGCAGTATAGGAAAATATAAAATAGTTTCCACCGCAGAGGCGCAAAGGTCGCGGAGAAGAAAACTATTATTTATTCCTCTGTGTTCTCAGCGTCTCCGCGGTGAATTTATAGTAATATTAATAACATTAATAAATAAGGAGGTTAATATGGCTAAACAAGAGGATTTAAGAATATTGCAAGGCGGTCTCGGATTTGAGGAACCAATACCCAGCCATGTCGATTCACCCACCTGGATTGTGGATAATACCTGGGATAAAGTCAAAGACGTGGCTCAGGCTTCTTTGGACGCCTATATGGAATATTGCAAAAGCCATAATCTACCGCATAGTTATCTTCTGGGATTGGATATTTTAATTACGGGAGTTGCCGCTTCTGATGGTAAATCTGTAATTGATATTCGTCCTACCCTTTTGGAAGGACCCTGCTGCAATAGTTATCCGGCCTGCCCTAATTTCTTTGCAGTACGTTTATTCAAAAGACTGCAGAAAATCAAGAAGGTTAATCTTGATGAATTAGTGGAGTACCCGGTTCATCCGCTCCATATCCTTGATAAAATTGTTGAGGCGTTCCAATCTGCATGGAAAGCCAAAGGTAATATCGGGAATCCGACTATCGGCGTATTTACCAGACCATATCCGGAAAGCGAGGAAGAAATCGCTCACGTATTGGCATTAGAGGCTTTCAAACGGCACGGACTCAAGGCATTCCGTATCACGCCGAAAGAACAACCATCCGTCAAGGACGGCAAAATCTGGGTTGAAAACACGCCGATTGATATGTGCTATCGCCGTATTGAACGGATTCATGTGCCGATGTTCTACGGCTGGGAACTCGCTATGCAGATTATCAATGAGACGCCGAAGACTATCTGGATTAACGACTGGAAACTTGACGCAATGCGCTCTAAGACGATTGAAGAAAAAGCATTCAGGGAATGGGAAGCCAAAACCGGGAAGATAGTCTCCCGCCCGAAAACACTTTTAGGCAGTGAAATCAATCCGAATAGTGTTTCCAAACTATTAGAAACCGGCGGCTATGCGCTCAAGAAATGGGATTCAACCGGCGGCAAAGGCGTCTTTTTACATGCCTATCTGCCCCAGATAAAAAAGATTTATGATAAATTGTATCTGAATTACAATGGCCGCCATATGATCTTAATCAAAAAGAATGAGTTAAATAAATTTCTCAAGAGTTTTGAGAACTTCAAAGAAGATACGGCAATCCAGCAGATGCGTATGATAGATGCCCGTGACCTGGGTAAAAATAACCGGTTAGTCTATGATACCCGCATCAATGCTCTGTATGACGAGAGCAAGCGAAAATGGAACTTCATTTCGGGTATCTCACGCTCTGTCCCCTGCGGTCCTAAGGTAAAAAGCGGTAATTCACTGCTGACCAACGTCTCGTCAGGCGCCGAGATATCGCCTCTGATTATGGGTTACACTAAAGGCAAAAAGAGTAAAATGATGACATTCGGTCCGTTACTCAACGCCATGCTTGATGGCAAAACCGAGTGGAAAATATAATAAGAACGAAACCACAGATAAACACAGATGAACACGGATAGTTTATAAGGAGACCAGGAACCCGGGAAATAATTCTCATGTTCTCATGGCTTCCTTATAAAAACCTGTAATTAATCTGTGAAATCTGTGGCTTATTAAATAGGATTAGAAGAATAAATATTTGTTTCTCTGCGTAACTCCGCGTCTCTGCGGTGATTATTATATAAGGAGATTATATGATTAATGAACAAAGATTGGTGGAGGAGTTCCTGAATCTCGTTAAAATAGATAGCGAATCCAAGAATGAAGCCAAGGTTGCGGCAAAACTTAAGGAGAAACTCACGCCC
>JAZDFP010000142.1:0-7064 GCA_043807745.1 Planctomycetota bacterium | reverse complement strand
GCCAGTTCGGTGAGTTCGTGATAGTGTGTTGCAAAGAGTGTTCGGCTGCCGAGATTGTCGTGGATATACTCTGTAACCGCCCAGGCAATACTGACTCCGTCAAATGTTGAAGTGCCTCTGCCTACTTCATCAAGGATAATCAAACTCCGTTTAGTTGCATTATTAAGAATATTAGCGGTTTCGTTCATCTCTACCATAAAGGTGCTTGAGCCTCTGGTTAATTCATCAAATGCGCCCACCCTTGTAAAAATACGGTCAACAATACCGATTATTGCCTCTTTGGCAGGAACAAAACTGCCCATCTGTGCCATCAGGACTATTAAAGCTATCTGCCTGATATATGTAGATTTACCAGCCATGTTTGGTCCGGTAAGGATTATTATCCGTTGTTCCTCCCCGTCTTTGGCGGGAGGTTCGCCAGAGGCGGCGGGGCTATCTCTAACGGAGCCAAGATATATATCATTAGGGATAAATTTCTCCTCCAGCACTCTTTCTAAAACCGGATGACGTCCATCAATAATTTTGATAGTAAGTGAATCATTAACTAAAGGGGCGCAGTAGTTATTTTCCTGGGCTGCCCGTGCGAAAGAAAGTATGCAATCCAGTGTTGCGATTGCCGAGGCAATATTCTGGAGAGCCACGATATAGTTTTCTGCTTCTTTGCGGACCTGACAGAAGATTTCATATTCTAATTTCTGGCTTCGTTCTTTGGCGTGCAGGACTTGCGTTTCGTAATCCTTTAATTCAGGCGTAATATACCGCTCGGCATTTTTCAGAGTCTGTTTACGGATATAATTAGGCGGAATCTTGGATTTATGAACATTAGTAATCTCAATATAATAGCCGAATACTTGATTATAACCGACTTTGAGCGAATTAATGCCGGTGCGTTTTATCTCTTCGGATTGGAATCGGGCAATAAAATCCATTCCCTCACTGCATAAATTGCGCAAACGGTCTAATTCATTATCATAACCTTCTTTGATAAAATCACCTTCAGAGAGGTCTAATGGCGGGTCGTCTATAAGTGCACTGGCAACAAGTTTCTGTAATGATTCCAAAGGGTCAAGTTTAATAAATATATCATTGAATATCGCAGTCCGTTCTGGTTGTGTTAAATTACTTTTGATGATAGGAATAAGTTGGAGCGTTCTTTTTATAGCAACCATATCTCTGGCATTAGCCCTGCCTGAACCTATCTTGGCTGTGATGCGTTCTATATCTGCGCATTCTTTTAATTCTTTCTGCAGTTCCTTACGGCGAGTAATATCGTTAACAAATGTCGCAACACCATCCTGACGATATTTAATCGTGGGAATATCAGCAAGTGGAGATAACAGCCAATTCCTGATTAATCTGGCACCCATCGCCGTCTGCGTTTTATCTATCACCCAGAGAAGACTGCCATACGAGATATTATCCTTATTGTCAGATATATTCTCACGCTGATACGACATCGTGGAAAGTAGTTCCAATGATATCTGGGTGGTTCTATCAAGATATAGACGATTATCTGAAGAGTATCTTTCCAATTTCGTAATATATTTTAATGATGGACTGACCTTGTGCGGTGTCTGGGTTTGATAGAGGTATTGCACTATGGCGCCGGCTGCGGAAATCCCGCTTTTTATATCTTCGCATCCAAATCCGGCTAAATTTGTCGTGTGAAAATGTTCTATCAGGGTTTTATATGAGTTGTTATATTCAAATGTCCAATCACTTACCGAAGTAAGAACTATATTGGTGTTATTCTTTATTACTGGGACTACATCCGGTTTTTGGTCAGGTCCGCCGGAGGCGGATCTGTCCCGCCCAGGCGGGACACAGGGTTGCTTCTTGGCGGCTACATCCGATAAGTATTCCGGGACTAAGCATTCGGCCGGATTTATCCGGCGCAGTTCATCAATCAGACGGTTTAGATTGAATGGAAATTCTTGGGTCTTGAATTCACCTGTGGAAAGGTCAATCCATGACATCCCGATAGCACTGGTTTGGGTCAACGAGGATAAACCTCGTTGTCTACTAGTATTTTGTTCCGGTAGACAACGACCTTCATGGTCGTTGATACTTCTTTGAGATGGGTTTATATATATCGCACACAGGAAATTCGGTGTTTTACTATCAAGAAGATTATCTTCCACGATTGTACCGGGCGTAATAACCCGAACAACTGAACGGTCAACTAATCCTTCGGCTAATTCGGCTGGTTCGGTTTGTTCGCAGACAGCGACTTTATAACCGGCCTTCAGAAGCCGGTTTATATAAGTATTAGCTGAATGATAGGGGACGCCGGCCATCGGCACAGTCTTTTGGTCTTTAAATCTTGAGGTAAGCGTTATGCCCAGAACTTTAGAGGCGGTTTTGGCGTCGTCATAAAACATCTCATAGAAATCACCCAAACGGAAAAAGAGTATCTCATCAGCATATTTAGTTTTTATCGCCTGATATTGTTCCATTAATGGAGTCATAGTTATTAAATGACTAATGTCTAATGACGAATGTCTAAAGAATGACGAATTACTAATTAATTATTGGTTGTTTGTCATTAGATATTTTATTTCTTTCTTCCGATAGCCGCAAAAATAAGATGCAGTTCCTTTGCTTCCTGCCAAAGAATCTTTGCTTCTTCTTTTAACGATGGCACAGCAACTGTAACAATTCGTAACCAATACTTAGTTTCTCTGGCTTCCCGTTTACATATACTGATTTTATATAAGAAATCCTTTTTGGAAGAAGCATCATCGGCTTCACAGTAATTAGCGCCAACGCTTGTTCCGGCAGCCACTAACTGTTCAATCAGCGAAACTGTTTGCGGTTTACTAGGTATTTTCTCGGCAAATTTAAGAATATCTTCTCCAAACTTCGCAGTTCGTTCCTCTAAATCGTATTTTCTCTCATTACTCATTTACTGTCCTCTTGTCATTCGTCATTCTTTCGTCATTGGTTATTAGTCATTAGACATTAAGGTATTACCACCGTCTCTATTCTTTATTTTTTAGGGTCGGTATAAAACTCATATTCCCATACGGTCTGAGATGTCGGGACTTCATTAACCTTATTGAGGCTTTCCTCTATCCTATACTCTACTTGTTCCGTCTTATTGTTCTTGTCATCGTATTTGGAAAGGGTTTTACCCCCTAACTTACCATCGACACCATACCAAACATTCTCAATCTGATTGTCCTTGTCATCATATTTGGCAAGGGATTTCTTTTCTAACTTACCATCGGCACCATACCGAACCCACTCAATCACATTGTCCCTGTCATTATATTTGTAAAGATCCTTCCAAAATAACTTACCATCAGCATCATACCAATAATCATACACAGTCCACTCAATCTTATTGCTTCTGTCATCATATTTGGAAATGTCCTTTCCTGTTAACTTACCATCGGCACCATACCGAGCCTCCTCAATCTGATTGCCCTTGTCATCATATTTGCGAAGGTTCTTTCCTGTTAACTTACCATTAGCATCATACCAATCATACCAAGCCACCTCAATCTTATTGTTCTTGTCATCATATTTGTAAAGGAACTTCCATTCTAACTTACCATCGGCACCATACAAAGCATCCTCAATCTCATTGCCCTTGGCATCATATTTGTAAATGGACTTACGAAATAACTTACCATTGGCACCATACGAAGCACACTCAATCCTATTGTCCTTGTCATCGTATTTATAAAGGTGCTTACATTCTAACTTACCAGCAGCACGATACGAAGCCCACTCAATTAGATTGCCTTTGTCATCGTGTTTATAAATGTCCTTCCAAAATAACTTACCATCGGCACCATATTCAGCATCCTCAATCTGATTATCCTTGTCATCATACCGGCAAATCGTCTTTTTGCCTAAAACCTTCTTGTATTCGCCGGATTCTTCTACGAACCGATATTCTATTTCTGTTTTAGTCTTGAGTCCTTTAGTTCGACTATGCTCACTACAAGTGGGTATCTTTCCCTTTTCCTCATTGGCTAAAGATAGATTAAATTGGCTGAGACAGAAGCAGATACTGAGTAACAATACTCCAACTATTTTACTCTTGCTACACTGCGTTTTAGCACTTATCATCTTATTCCTTATCTTTATCGCCTGATATTACGAATTATGAGTTATTAATTCGTAATTCATAATTTATAATTCATAACTACTATGGTACCACCACCGCCTCTATTCCTTTTTCATTAATTTTATCCGCCTCTTTTTGTGCTTCTTCAAAAGTATCATATCTACCGCTCCAGACATAATAAAATTCCTTGCCGTCTATGAGAATGATATTAACTATTGCAGAAACGCCTTTCTCCTGCTGTAGTTCTGTCTGGTAACCAATGGCGTTTTCCTGGATATGATATTTTCCTAATTGGACCGTAAAGGTATTAGGCGGCATAGAGAGTCTTTCTGTCACGTGTTCCCTGAGTTTATCATCAGACTCATTACCTGCCTGCGCGGAGCCTTCTGCTAAGGCACGGTTAGTATTATCCAAACAAAGCTGGAGATATTTTTTACCTTCGGCATATTTATCATTACGCATTAAACAGATGCCTAAATTATAATAAATATAAGTAAGAGATAATTCCCCGTTATTATTTTTGATAACCTTGCGATAATAATCAATTGCCTGTTTATATTTATGTTGCGCCTGATAAAGCTGTGCCAATGAATGATAGGTCAATACATTAAATGAATTACGGTTATGACGGGATGGGTTTTTTAGCGCCTCCAATAGATTCTTTTCCGATTCCGGGTAATTGGCTAATGCTAAATAACCTACGCCTATCCGATAATATGCTTCGGCTGTATAGTCTGAACGTTTCTCCGAAGCAATAAATTGCTGATAGTAATTTATGGATTCGGGGTAATTGCCATTGAGAAAATTCTCTTCTGCTAAACTGAAGTATTCATTCTTTGGAAAAGGAGATAGCGGAATTGAAGCACAACCAATCATCAATATCAGTAATATAACAATTCCAAATCGCATAGTAATTACGAAACTACTGTATAATTACCACATTGTCAAGAAAAAGGAACTCACCGCAAAGACGCAAAGAACACAAAAACACCAAATAATTACCTTTGTGTCTTTGTGCCTTGGTGGCAGAAGTTACGAAGTTTTCTTGACAAGATGTAAAGTTACGGTTAAGATTGAAGTTAATTATGTTTGATATTCTAAGAAAGATTTTTCCATCCCGTAATGAGCGGATTATCAATTCGCTCTGGCAAGTGGTGGACCGTATCAATAGTTTTGAAAGAGTGATGCAATTATATTCTGATGAACAACTTCGTCAGAAGACAGATGAATTTCGTCAACGCCTTAAAGAAGGGCAAACACTGGACGATATTCTTCCGGAAGCCTTTGCTGTAGTCAGAGAGGCAAGCAAACGCACCACCAAGATGCGGCACTTTGACGTGCAACTCATCGGTGGTATAGTGCTTCATCAGGGCAAAATTGCTGAGATGGTTACCGGGGAAGGTAAAACAGTGGTCGCAACCCTTTCCGCTTATCTTAATGCACTTACCTCTAAACCCGTTCATATTGTTACCGTTAATGATTATTTGGCAAAGCGTGACCGTGAGTGGATGGGGCCCATCTATGAATTACTCGGTTTGACTGTCGGTGTCATCCATGCTCAGATGGATAATACGGAGCGGAAATTTGCTTACAATTGTGATATTACCTACGGCACGAATAGCGAATTCGGATTTGATTATCTGCGCGATAATATGAAAGCAACTTTTGAGAGCCAGGTCCAGCGCGGATATTATTATGCCATTGTTGACGAGGTAGATAGTATCTTGATTGATGAAGCCAGAACCCCTCATATTATTTCAGGTCCGGCTGAAGAATCAACCAATGATTATTATTTGGCTGAGCGGGTGGCTAAACAATTAAAAAAAGATAGTGATTACACCATCAAGGAGAAGGAGAATGTGGTTATCCTGACCGAGCAAGGCATAGAAAATGCCCAGAAATTTGTCGGGGTTGATAGTTTTTATACCGGCAAGAATATGGAATGGCCTCATCATATAGAACAGGCACTCAGGGCTAAAGAATTATACCACCACGATAAGGAGTATATTGTCAAGGATAACGAGGTGATTATCGTTGATGAATTTACAGGCCGCTTAATGCCCGGCAGACGCTGGAGTGATGGATTGCATCAAGCCATCGAAGCCCACGAAAACATTAAGATTCGCGAGGAAAACCAGACCTTAGCCACGGTTACCTTACAGAATTATTTTAGGATGTATGAAAAACTGGCCGGAATGACCGGCACTGCATTAACTGAGGCAATGGAATTTTTCAGCATCTATAAATTGGAAGTCGTTACTATTCCCACTAATCAGACACTCATCCGTTACACTAATCCTGATATGGTGTTCAGGACCGAGGAAGAGAAATTTGATGCCATAGTTGAAGAGATAGCCCGGATAAATGAAACCGGTCGTCCGGTATTGGTCGGCACAACCTCCATTGAGAATTCTGAGAAAGTCAGCGATAAACTTAAGCGGCAGGGAATTAAGCATGAGGTTCTTAATGCCAAACACCACGAACGAGAGGCACAGATTATTGCCAAGTCAGGCCAGCCCGGTGCCGTTACTATCGCTACCAATATGGCAGGTCGGGGCACTGATATTGTTCTGGGTGAAGGTGTGGCTAAATTGGGCGGGCTGCATATACTCGGCACAGAACGTCACGAAGCACGCCGTATAGACAACCAGTTACGGGGCAGGGCAGGCAGGCAGGGAGATCCGGGTTCATCTCAATTTATGCTCTGTCTGGAAGACCATATCTTAAGAGTCTTTGCGCCTCAATGGGTCTCTCAATTACTACTTAAACTGGGTATGGTTGAAGGTCAGCCCATTGAGAGCCGGATGGTTTCCAATGCCATTGAAAAGGCACAGAAACGAATGGAGGCGCATAACTTTGATATCCGTAAACAACTTCTTGATTATGACAAGGTAATGAATGAGCAAAGGACTCTCATCTATGGCCAGCGCCAGAAAATGCTCAAAGGCGAAAATACCAAAGAGATGGTTATGGATATGATTAAAGA